>SSSX01000539.1 GCA_015657735.1 Zoogloeaceae bacterium | reverse complement strand
GGCCACTTGTCGAAGAAGCCGATGATGCGCAGCCCCTCCTTCAGGACGACGGCGCGATCCTGGATGATGCTGACGCTGCAGCGCTCGTTGAGGGAGACGTAGTCGTCGTTGGGGGCCGGAATCTGGCGGGTGTAACGGCGGGTCTTGGACATCATGAAGCTCCTGAGTGGGTGGAAGAACTGGCTCACGGCCAGTGACCTCAGGATGCCTCACCAGAAATTTCCGTCAGGCAGCTAGACCCGTGTCGTCGGACGCCATAGCTTCCACCCCCGTCAACGATGGTCACCTCCCCAGCGACGTATCCAGCCAGGGCAGCACGGGATACGCCGGACGGCGCGGATCGTCTTCCTGATCGAGTGGGAGCGCCGCATTCACGAAGTGGCGCATCTGCGCCTGGGAGGCCAGATGCGCCTGTCCAAGATTGATCTGACCCCGCAGCCACTTCGACAGGGACGAGGGCAATTCGGCCCCCATCCCCGCCATCAGTTCTTCGAGCATGGATGCGGGGCACTGCCCGAGGCTCAGCAGGCACAGGTCGACCAGCTCGACCGCCACGGCCTGCCGCAGACCGCGGCCATCGTCCGCGTGATAGCGCGTGAAGGGGTGCAGTTCCGGCGCCTCGCGCACGACAAACTCGAAGGACTCGCGCACCCCGTCCAGCATCTTCATCAGCTGAGGAATCGCGGCAAGATCCTGGGCCGACAGGTGGCGGCGCAGGTAACGGTCGGCCATGAGCTTGTCCAGGTCGGATCGGAGCTGAACCTGCAGCTTGGCGACGCCCTCCACATCGGCTTTGGTGGTCGTGCAGGGCGTCCAGGTGTTCCAGTGGAAGCGGGCCGACAGCATCGCGTACTCGCCGAAGAAGCGCAGATCGCGCTCCCGCTCCTGGTACTCACGAATCGTATGCCACGCGTTCAGCCCCTGATCCTCACCCGCAGACGCATCTTGACCAACCTTGAAGGCCCGCCGCGCCGGCCAGACCGTGCCATCCAGGCGGAGCTGGCGGACCTTGTGCAGCCACGCCCCGACCGCCCCTTGCCGCAGTAGCGCGAGACCCGCATCGATACCGTCGCGCACGTCCGGGGTGTAGAGCCCGGCCTCACGCTGGACGGTGCTCACGTGGGCAACCCCATCCTTGACCACCTCCCGCACGACCGGGCGGCCGCGGCGTGCGCGGGCAATGCCCGTCAGGCACTGCAGGAAGGCCTGCTCGAACGCGAGGAACTCGGACCACGCGGGGTATTCCACTGCCTTCAATTCCTTGGACATCAATCCCACCCTTTAAAAGACAAAATCCCGGAACGGCGTCACACCGTTCCGGGCCAACAACGATCAGCTCGTTCTGGCCGGTTACGCCAGCTCAGTGGGCGACGCGGGCAGACGGACGCAGCGCATCGATCATCTCCCCGGAAGAATCCGGCATCGGCGGAAGCCGGTCGAAGTCGATGTCGGCGCGGATCAGCGCCTCGGTGTCCGGGTCATTCCGGACGGCGACGGCCTGGGCGATCTTCCGCTGCAGCATCTCCCGCACATCGGCCACGCTCTCGGCGTACCCCCGGTCGACGACCAGCATCTTGAGGAGCTGGAGGACCATCAGGAAATAGTCATCGTCTTCTACGACCCGCTGCTGGAATTCTTCATCCGCGATGCCGAGGAGTTCCACGGCCGTGCCGACAGTGCGCAGACTCCACAGGAGGGAGTTGCGGCAGCCCTGAATATCTTCTTCGCTGACGAGGGCGACGGGCGCGTCTGCGACGTTATGTTGCGGTTTCATGCTGGAGGCCTTTCTCCCGACAATCTCGGGGATTCGTGATGAAGTCCGGTCGGCTGACCAGACCACACACTCACGATGCCAGCAGACAGGGGGGCGAGAAGACACCTAAAAACTTATCCGTAAATTATATTAACCGCCAACGGCACCTTGCGAAACGCGATGATGGCGGCCGCGAGGTGGTTGAGCGCAACGAAGCTCCGTTCAAGCTTTTCGTAGCGAACCAATAGTTTGCGGAAACGGTTGAACCAACTGTGGGCGACCTCGACAACCCAGCGGCGAGCCCGCTTGGCGGGATGGCGTTTGAGTTCCCCGGCCTCCTGGCGACGCCCCTTCACGTG
>SSSX01000538.1 GCA_015657735.1 Zoogloeaceae bacterium | reverse complement strand
GCCGGCCTTCGCCCAGGAATCCGCCACCCTGGCCAAGATCAAGAGCAGCGGCACCATCGCCCTGGGTCACCGGGAGTCCTCCATCCCCTTCTCCTACTACGATGACAAGCAGCAGGTCGTCGGCTACTCCCAGGAGCTCATGCTCAAGGTCGTCGACGCCGTCAAGGCCGAGCTCAAGCTCCCCGCCCTCGCCCTCAAGCTCACCCCCGTCACCTCCCAGAACCGCATCCCCCTCATCCAGAACGGCACCATCGACATCGAGTGCGGCTCCACCACCAACAACACCGAGCGCGCCCGTCAGGTCGCCTTCTCCAACACCATCTTCATCATCGGCACCCGCCTGATGACCAAGAAGGAATCCGGCATCAAGGACTTCCCCGACCTGGCCGGCAAGAACGTGGTCACCACCGCCGGCACCACCTCCGAGCGACTCATCCGCAAGATGAACGAGGAGAAGAAGCTCGGCATGAACATCATCTCCGCCAAGGACCACGGCGAGTCCTTCCTCACCCTCGAAACCGGCCGCGCCGTTGCCTTCATGATGGATGACGCCCTCCTCTACGGCGAGCTGGCCAAGGCCAAGCGCCCCGCCGACTGGGCCGTCGTCGGCACGCCCCAGAGCTTCGAGGCCTACGGCTGCATGATGCGCAAGGACGACCCGGGCTTCAAAAAGCTCGTCGATGCCGCCCTTGCCAAGGCCATGACCTCCGGCGAGGCCGAGGCCATCTACAAGAAGTGGTTCACCCAGCCCATTCCCCCCAAGGGCCTGAACCTCAACTTCCCCCCTTCCGACGCCATGCTCAAGCTCTATAAGGCGCCCAACGACAAGCCCTTCGAGTAAAGACCTGCACCCGGGGGCAAACCGCCATGAGCTACAACTGGAACTGGGGCATCTTCGGCAGCCCCGTGCCCACGGGTGACACGACCTATCTGGGCTGGATGCTGTCCGGGCTGCAGACCACCATCCTGCTGTCCCTGTCGGCCTGGGTCATTGCCCTGGCCCTGGGGAGCCTGATGGGTGTGCTGCGCACCGTGCCGCATAAGGGGCTGTCGGGCATCGCCGCGGCCTATGTAGAGGTCTTTCGCAACATCCCCCTGCTGGTGCAGCTCTTCATCTGGTACTTCGTGCTGCCGGAAGTGCTGCCCTTCGGCCTCGGCGAACGCTTCAAGCAGGATCTCAGCCCCCTCGCCCAGCAGTTTCTGTCGGCCATGGTGTGCCTGGGCTTCTTCACCTCCGCCCGCGTCTGCGAGCAGGTCCGCTCGGGCATCAACAGCCTGCCCCGTGGCCAGAAGAACGCGGGCCTCGCCCTCGGCTTCACCCTGCCCCAGACCTACCGCCATGTGCTCCTGCCCATGGCTTTCCGTCTGGTCATTCCGCCCCTCACCTCCGAGTTCCTCAACATCTTCAAGAACTCCGCGGTGTGCTCAACCATCGGCCTGCTCGAACTCGCCGCCCAGGGCCGCCAGCTGGTGGACTACACCGCCCAGCCCTACGAGTCCTTCATTGCCGTGACCCTGCTCTATCTGCTCATCAACGTGGTGGTGATGCTGCTGATGCGGGTGATCGAGAACCGCAGCCGAGTGCCCGGCTACATCGGCGGAAAGTGAGGACGCTGCCATGAACTACGAATTCGACTGGTCCTCCATTCCCGGCTCACTGCCCTTCCTGTGGGAAGGCATGAAGATCTCCCTGGAAATCACCGCCATCGCCGTGGTGGTCGGCATCGTCTGGGGCACCCTGCTGGCCATGATGCGGCTCTCCCCGGTCAAGCCCCTGTCCTGGTTCGCCGCGGGCTACGTCAATCTGTTCCGCGCCATCCCCCTGGTGATGGTGCTGCTGTGGTTCTTCCTGATCGTGCCCCAGGTGCTGCGCGGCGCCTTCAACCTCGACCCCAACACCGATGTGCGCCTCACCTCGGCCATGATCGGCTTCGCCCTCTTCGAGTCGGCCTACTACTCCGAGATCATCCGCGCCGGCATCCAGTCGGTCCCCAAGGGTCAGGTGGCGGCCGCCTCTGCCCTGGGCATGAGCTACGCCCAGGCCATGCGCCTGGTGGTGCTGCCCCAGGCCTTCCGCAACATGGTGCCCCTGCTCCTCACCCAGGCCATCGTGCTCTTCCAGGACACCTCCCTGGTCTACGTCTCGGCCCTCGCCGACTTCTTCGGCGCCGCCTACAAGGTGGGTGACCGGGACGGACGCCTGGTGGAGCTGCTGCTCTTTGCCGGGGCGGTTTACTTCGTGCTGTGCTTCAGCCTGTCCCAGGTGGTGCGCCGGCTGCAAAAGCGGATGGCCACGGTTTAAGGATTCAACATGATCACGATCGACAAGGTTTCGAAGCACTACGGCAGCTTCCAGGTCCTCACCGACTGCACCACCCAGGTGAAGAAGGGCGAGGTGGTGGTGGTATGCGGCCCCTCGGGCAGCGGCAAGTCCACCCTCATCAAGTGCGTCAATGGCCTGGAGCCCTTCCAGGCCGGCGCCATCACGGTGGACGGCATTTCGGTCGGCGATCCGAAGACCAATCTGTCGAAACTGCGCAGCCGGGTCGGGATGGTCTTCCAGCACTTCGAGCTCTTCCCCCACATGAGCATCACCGACAACCTGAGCATTGCCCAGGTGAAGGTGCTCGGGCGTTCGAAGGACGAAGCCCGTGACAAGGGCCTCAAGCTGCTCGACCGGGTCGGCCTCAAGGCCCACGCCGACAAGTTCCCCGGCCAGCTCTCCGGCGGTCAGCAGCAGCGGGTGGCGATCGCCCGCGCCCTGGCCATGGACCCCATCTGCATGCTCTTCGACGAGCCCACCTCGGCCCTCGACCCGGAGATGATCAACGAGGTGCTGGACGTGATGGTGGAGCTGGCCCAGGAGGGCATGACCATGATGTGCGTGACCCACGAGATGGGCTTCGCCCGCAAGGTGGCCAACCGGGTGATCTTCATGGACCAGGGGCGCATCGTCGAGGATGACGCCAAGGATGCCTTCTTCGGTGCACCCCGCTCCGAGCGCGCCCGCCAGTTTTTGGCCAAGATCCTGCAGCACTGAAGTGACCCGGCCGCACATCCGCATCCTGGCGACCGGCGGCACCATCGCGGGCGAGGCCGACCCGGCCTGCAACGGTGCCCGCTATCGGGCCGGGGTGCGCCCCGTTGCGGCCCTGCTGACTGCCGTACCCGGCCTGGGTGAGATCGCCTCCCTGGATGCCCAACAGATCCTCGCCATCGACAGCAAGGACATGACGCCGGACGGTTGGCTGCACATACTGTCCGCAGCCCGCCAGGCCCTGGCAGACCCCTCGGTGGATGGGCTGGTGATTCTCCACGGCACCGACACCCTTGAGGAAAGCGCCTACTTCCTGCACCTCACCCTGCCCATCGGCACGCCGGTGGTGCTCACGGGCGCGATGCGCCCCGCCGATCATCCCGAGGCCGACGGCCCGGCCAACCTGCTTGCTGCAGTCCGGCTGGCCGCGTCGCCCGACGCCACCGACAAGGG
>SSSX01000537.1 GCA_015657735.1 Zoogloeaceae bacterium | reverse complement strand
CCTTTCGCCCTCTTCGACAACACCCTCGACGACGCCCCCGGCGCCTGGCTGCTGACCGGCCTGCGCGACACCATCGCGTGCACCGACCCCGCCGGCTGGGCCGCCGACCTGCGCCGCCTCGAAGCCGCCGCCCGCGACGGCGCGTGGGTCGCCCTCGCCGCCGCCTACGAGCTCGGCTACGCCATCGAACCGCGCCTGCGGCCGCTGCTGCCGCCCGACGCCGGCCCACTATTCACCGGCTGGATCTTCGAACACGCCGAATGGCTGTCCGACGCCGCCTGCGACGCCTGGCTCGCCGCCCGCGCCGGCAGCACCCCGGCCGGCACCGACGTGCTGCAGACAGCCATCGACGAGGACGATTACTTCCGCCAGATCGATCAGATTCGCCAATACATCGCCGCCGGCGACTGCTATCAGGTCAATCTCACCTTCCCGCTCACCGGCCACCGCTTCGGCAGCCCGGCCGCCCTCTACCGCGCGCTGCGCGCCGCCCAGCCGGTGCGCTACGGCGCCTTCATCGCCCACGCCGGCGGCGCCATCCTGTCGCGCTCGCCGGAACTCTTCGTCGAACGCCGCGGCGCCACGCTGGTCAGCCAGCCGATGAAAGGCACCGCCCCGCGCGACAGCGACCCCGCCGCCCTCGCCGCCTCCGAAAAGGACCGCGCCGAGAACGTCATGATCGTCGACCTGATCCGCAACGACATGGGCCGCCTGGCCCCCGCCGGCGGCGTGCGCGTCGAAGACCTGTGCCGCGTCGAGCCCTACCCGACCGTCTGGCAGATGACCTCGCGCGTCATCGCCGAACCCGTCGGCGCCGACCTCGCCGACATCTTCCGCGCCCTCTTCCCCTGCGGCTCGATCACCGGCGCGCCGAAGATCCGCGCGATGGAAATCATCCGCCAACTCGAAGCCGGGCCCCGCGGCGTCTACTGCGGCGCCCTCGGCTGGCTGCGGCCCGGCGGCGACTTCCGCTTCAGCGTGCCGATCCGCAGCCTGCGCCTCGACGCCGCCGGCCACGCCCGCCTCGACGTCGGCAGCGGCGTCGTGTCCGACTCCAGGCCGGCCGCCGAATGGGCCGAATGCCACCTCAAGGCGCGCTTCGTGACCACCCTGCCCAAGGATTTCCGCCTCATCGAAACCCTGCGCTTCGAGCCGGCCGACGGTTTCCCGTTTCTCGCCGAGCACCTCGAACGCCTCGCCGGCTCGGCCCGCAGCCTCGGTTTTGCGTTCGACGAAGGGGCTTTCCGTCAGCTGCTCGCCAGCGTCGCCGCCGCCGCGCCGCTGCGCGTCCGCGTCACCCTCGGCCAGCCCGGCGACCTTCATCTCGAAACCTTCCCGGCCAGCAGCGGCGCCCCCGGCACGGACCCGACCGTCGTGCTGTCGCCGCAGCGGGTTGCCAGCGACGACCTGCTGCTGCGCCACAAGACCACCGCCCGTCCGCTCTACGACCGCGAACTCGCCCGCGTGACGGCCGCCGGCCATTTCGACGCACTGTTCGAAAACGAACGGGGCGAGCTCACCGAAGGCGCCCGCAGCAACCTCTTCGTGCAGCGCCACGGCATCCTGCTGACCCCGCCGGCCGGCGCCGGCCTGCTCGACGGCGTGCTGCGCCGCCGCCTGCTGCGCAGCGGCGCAGCCCGCGAGGCGACGCTGCGCCGCGGCGATCTGGCGGACGCCGACGCGATCTTCGTCGGCAACGGCCTGCGCGGCCTCGTCCGTGTCCGCCTGAGTCCCGACGATTGATACAAAAACGGCAACAATGAATACATCATTGTTGCCGTTTTTTGTTCGAATCAGGCGACGATTACTTCGCGCCCTTCCCCTTCGGCACCACCATCAGACCTTCCACCAGCGTCCGGGTATCGACCGTCGATTCCTTCAGCAACAGCTGCACACCGGCCCGCAGCAGTTCGGATTTGGTACAGATGCGCCCGGCGCGGGCCAGGGTTTCGCGCAGCGCCTTGAGCTGGGCATGCTCGCTCTTGGGCATCGAGAACGAATCGCGGACGACCTTTTCGCGGGTGACCTTGGCCGCTTTCGGCAGCTTTTCCTTGTCCGCCTTGACGGCCTTGGTCTTGGCCGGTTTGACAGGCTTGTCGACCTTCTCGGATTTGACCACCTTCGGCGCCGCCGCCTTCTTGCTGACCGCCGGCGTCACCGGCTCGACCGCCGGGATATCGGCCGGCACCTGGGCCGCCGCCTTGACCGGCACCTTGGCCGGCGCCTTCGCCGCCCGCCGGACAGCCGGCTTGGCGGCCTGCCGGGCAGGTTTTGCAGGTTTCGTCCCCGCGGCGGCCGGCACCTCGACCACCAGGGTCGCCTCGATTGCCGCCGGTGCCTCGGCCGCTGCCGGCGGCGCCTGCTCGGCCGAAGGCTCGACCGGCGGCTGCACCTCGGCGGCCGGCGCCGACTCGGGCAGACGCGCCTCGAGCGCCGCGCTCTCCTGAATCAGGGTCGAGCGCAGGGCCGACCGGGTTTTGCTGTTCATGGTTTTTCTCCTGTCAGTTTCAATACTTCGACAACCAGTTTGTCCACTTCCCGCCCCGCCTCGGCGCCGGCCCGGCCCAGTTGATACACCGTGCCGCCGACGACCGCGCTTTGCGCGAAGGCATTACGCTGGGAAAGGGATGCGCCCAGAACGGGCAGCGTGAACTCGCGCATCACTTCGAGCACGTCCCAGGCCAGATTGGTGCGCAGCACCCGGTTCGGCACCAGCGCCGCCTTCAGGCCCTTGCGGCTGGCCTGGACCTGCAGGATCAGGCGCTCGACGCCCTTGGTCGACCACAGGTCGGCCGGGCTTGGCACCACTGGCACCAAGGCCACGTCGGCCTCGTGCAGCGACGCCAGCGTCGCCGGGTGCTCGATCGACGGCGGACAGTCGAGCAGGATCACATCGGCATCCCGTCCGGCCGCCCTGATCGTCTGGCGCAGCGCCGCGGCGTCCTCCAGCCGTGTCACCGCGGCCGGAAAAGGCGCCGTCGCGGCGGCCGCCTGGGCCCAGCGCGAAGCCGTCTCCTGGGGATCCAGATCGACGATCGCCACCCGCCGGCCCCGCCGTACGAGACCGCCGGCGAGTTGCATCGTCAACGTCGACTTGCCCGCGCCGCCCTTCTGGGACAGCACGGTGACCACCTTGGGTTTTGCCACTGCACCCCCTATTGCGTAATACCGTATTATTTTTACGCCAAATATGCGGCGCTGACAAGATCAGTCGCGTGCCAGCGAAATGACCCACAATGATCAGTGTGAGGCAAACCGGCGCGCCGGGGAGGACGAGATGAGCAACGGGGAACGGATCCGCGTCTGGCAGGGCGACATCACGACGCTGGCGGTGGACGTCATCGTCAATGCCGCCAATTCGAGCCTGCTCGGCGGCGGCGGGGTGGACGGCGCCATCCACCGCGCGGCAGGCCCGGAACTGACCGCCCACTGCGCCACCCTCGGCGGCTGCCCGACCGGCGAAGCGCGCATCACCCCGGCCTTCCGGCTGCCGGCCCGCCACGTGGTGCACACCGTCGGGCCGGTCTGGCGCGGCGGCCGGCACGGCGAAGCCCAGGCGCTGGCGGCCTGCTATCGCAACAGCCTGCGCCTCGCCGCCGACCACGGCGCGCGCACGATCGCCCTCCCGTCGATCAGCTGCGGGGTGTACGGTTATCCGCTTGCGGAAGCCGCGGCGATTGCGGTGGCGGCCTGTCTCGACGGCCCGGCGCAACTGCAGGAAATCCTGCTCGTCGCCTTCGATCAGCGCATGAAATCGGTGCTCAGCGAGGCCCTCGGCGGCGGCGGCGGCGGCTGAATCATCAGGCGCTTCGGCCCGGCGCCGCGTCGCGCGCGTGACCGCTTGCCGTCACAGACGCGCAACCCACCATTGCCCAGGCGCATGCACTGCACATCGCGGCAACCGCAGTCGGCCGGCAGTTCGGATGGTTCGCCGTCTTCCATGTGATCGATGCGCAGCAGTTCGAGAAAGCGCAGCGCCGAATCGCGGCAGCCGAAAACAGTCAGGCGACCGTCGTTGGCGCACAGCCAGCGGTCATCCACGGTGATGCCCAGGCAGCCTTCCTCGCCGCCGGACAAGGCATGCAGCCGCACCCGCGTCTGACCCAGGCGCCACAAGGGTGCGACGGCGAGTTCAAGCCAGGTCGCATTGCGTCCTTCGAGTTCCATTCATCCCCTCCTTCTTCTTTTTGATATGCCGCTGCGCCTTGCGATGAATCAGGGCAAGCCACGCGTCACTTTGCGTATTATTGTACTTTGCCTGCCGAAAAGGCAGACGGCGCTTCCCGGAATGCTCTCCGGGAAAACCCGGATGCATGTCGCGCCACCTTCCCGCCCCCCGATTCAACCCGGAGACCCACACGATGAAACTCGAAACCCTCGCCGTGCACGGTGGCTACAGCCCCGACCCGACCACCAAGGCGGTGGCCGTGCCGATCTACCAGACCACCTCCTACGCCTTCGACGATACCCAGCACGGCGCCGACCTCTTCGACCTGAAGGTGGCGGGCAACATCTACACCCGCATCATGAACCCCACCCAGGCGGTGCTCGAGGCGCGGGTGGCGGCGATGGAAGGCGGCATCGCCGGCCTCGCGCTGGCCTCCGGCATGGCCGCCATCACCTACGCGATCCAGACCATCGCCGAAGCCGGCGACAACATCGTGTCGGCGTCGACGCTCTACGGCGGCACCTACAACCTGTTCGCCCACACCCTGCCGCAGATCGGCATCCAGGTGCGCTTTGCCGACTACCGCGATCCGGCATCCTTCGCGCCGCTGATCGACGCCCGCACCAAGGCCATCTTCTGCGAGTCGGTCGGCAACCCGCTCGGCAACATCACCGACTTCGAAGCGCTGGCGGCCCTCGCCCACGCCCATGGCATTCCGCTGATCGTCGACAACACCGTACCGTCACCCTACCTGTGCCGCCCGATCGAGTACGGCGCCGACATCGTCGTGCACTCGCTGACCAAATATCTCGGCGGTCACGGCAATTCCATCGGCGGCATCATCGTCGACAGCGGCAAGTTCCCGTGGGCCGAACACAAGGAACGTTTCCGTCGCCTCAACGAGCCGGACGTCTCCTATCACGGCGTGGTCTACACCGAAGCCCTCGGCCCCGCCGCCTACATCGGCCGCGCCCGCGTCGTGCCGCTGCGCAACATGGGCGCCGCGATCAGCCCCTTCAACGCCTTCCTGATCCTGCAGGGCGTGGAAACGCTGGCGTTGCGCATGGACCGCATCTGCGACAACGCCGTCAGGGTGGCCGAATTCCTCAAGGGTCACGCCAAAGTGGCGTGGGTGAATTACGCCGGCCTGGCCGACCACGCCGACAACGGCCTGGTGCACAAATACATGGGCGGCCGTGCCTCCGGCATCCTCAACTTCGGCGTGAAGAGCGCCGACGGCG
The DNA here is from genome assembly GCA_015657735.1 of Zoogloeaceae bacterium. GTDB lineage: Bacteria > Pseudomonadota > Gammaproteobacteria > Burkholderiales > Rhodocyclaceae > Zoogloea. The sequence goes on along the minus strand of SSSX01000537.1, from coordinate 2,978 downwards.
ACGGTCAGGCCGCCGGCGGACGCTTCCAGGACGCGCTCAAGCTGGTCACCCGCCTGGTGAATATCGGCGACAGCAAGAGCCTCGCCTGCCACCCGGCGTCGACCACCCACCGCCAGCTGTCGGCCGACGAGATGCTGAAGGCCGGCGTGTCGGCCGACATGGTCCGTCTGTCGATCGGCATCGAACACATCGACGACATCCTGGCCGACCTCGACCAGGCCCTCGCCGCGGTCTGAGCCCGCGCGCCGGCTAACACGGGCCGGGGCATCCACCCCGGCCCGTTCTTTTTACGCCGCGCAGTCCGCCGTCGCGGCGGCCGCCGGAGCGCCGCCGGCGCGCCCGACGATGCGGTTCGCCGCGCTGACGATGGCGCGCACCGAAGCCGTCACCGTGTTGCGGTGCATGCCGGCGCCGAAACAGCTGCCGGCCACCCCATCCATCGCCACCTCGACGAGACACATCGCCGCGGCGCCGGCGCCTTCGCCCATCGAACGCTCCTCGAAGCTCTGCACCCGGATCGGCACGCCGATGGCCGCCACCGCCGCCTCGACAGGGCCATTGCCTTCGCCGACGAATTCCGCCACGCGGCCATCGACCTCGACCTCGATACGGATGCCCTGGCGGCTGCCGGCTTCGAAAAGATGGTGGGCGAGATAGCGGATCGGCGCATCGGCCGCGAGGTATTCACGGCCGAAGAGGGTCCACAACTGCTGCGCGTCGACCTCCTGCCCGGTGTCGTCGGTGAGACGCTGCACCGCGGCGCTGAACTCCACCTGCATCCGCCGCGGCATCACGAGGCCGTAAGCGGTGTGCAGCAAATGGGCCACGCCGCCCTTGCCGGACTGGCTGTTCACGCGGATCACCGAATCGTAGGTGCGACCCACGTCGAGCGGGTCGACCGGCATGTACGGGACGGCCCACATGGCGTCGGCCGCCTGCACGTCGAAACCCTTCTTTATCGCATCCTGGTGGGAGCCCGAAAAGGCGGTGAAGACGAGATCGCCGACGTAGGGATGGCGCGGATGGATCGGCAACTGGGTGCATTCCTCGGCAACCCGGGCCACCGAGTTGATGTCCGAAAAGTCGAGCTGCGGGTCGATGCCCTGGGTGTAGAGGTTCAAGGCGAGAGTCACGAGGTCGACGTTGCCGGTGCGCTCGCCGTTGCCGAAAAGGCAGCCCTCGACACGGTCGGCGCCGGCGAGCTGGGCCAGCTCGGCCGCCGCGACGGCGGTGCCGCGATCGTTGTGCGGATGGACGCTGAGGGTGATCGATTCGCGGCGGGCGAGGTTGCGGTGCATCCACTCGACCTGATCGGCGTAGACGTTCGGCATCGCCACTTCGACGGTGGCCGGGAGATTGAGGATCACCTTTTCGCCCGGCTGCGGATCCCACGCCGCGACAACCGCGTCGCAGACTTCGCGGGCAAAGTCGAGCTCGGTGGCGGTGAAGGTTTCCGGGCTATACTCAAGCACGAATTCGGTGTCCGGCTGCGCGGCGGCAAGCGTCTTGACGAGCTTCACACTGGACACCGCGAGCGCCTTGACCTCGTCCTTGTCCATCCCGAACACCGTCTGGCGGAACACCGGCGAGGTGGCGTTGTAGATGTGGATGATGACCCGGCGCGCACCGCGCACGGCTTCCATGGTGCGGCGGATGAGGTGCTCGCGGGCCTGGCTGAGCACCTCGATGGTCACGTCGGCGGGGATTTCGCCGTGCTCGATGAGCTGGCGAACGAAGTCGAAATCGGTCTGGGAGGCGGAGGGAAAGGCGACTTCGATTTCCTTGAAGCCGATCGCCACGAGCTTGCGGAACATCTGCAACTTGCGGGCGGCATTCATCGGTTCGAAGAGGGCCTGGTTGCCGTCGCGAAGATCGGTGCTCATCCAGATCGGCGGATGGGTGATCGTGCGGGCGGGCCACTGGCGGTCGGCGAGGGCGACCGGGGGAAAGGCGGCGTACTTGGTGTTCGGGTTCTTCAACATGATGGTCTTGTCCTTTGCTTTCGTCGGAATCGGTGCGGGTGTTCGGATGCGGACGCAGGGCTGCCAGACTGCCGCGGGCTCGTGGCCTGGCAACCGAGGCGCAGTCGCAGGGACAGCAGCAAAAGATTCGGCGTGTTCATGGTGAGACTCCGTTACAGGATGCGCGCAGGGACGCGATTCGCCGGGTGAGGCGACGGGGTACGACAACAGGAGGGGGAAATAGATGGCTGCCCGTCAGGGCAGCAGCAGACCCAGCCCGGAGAGGGCCAGAAGGGAGACGAGAGTGGTCTGCTGCTTCGAGATCATGAACGCAAAAATATCAGCTCGGATCGCCGCCGTCAAACGCCGGCAAGCGATCGTTTCGATAGCCTGTTGCTATGACGCGATCAAAGCACATTGCAACCGACGATCTGGTAGCCCGGTCCGCTGACCACCACCTTGCCCGGCTGCAGCTTGATCATGCGCCCGGCAATCTTGGCGTAGATGGCGCCGGTCGCGCGCATGGCGCCCGGCTCGCAGACGATCCGCACGCCCCGGCCGCGCACCACCGGGTCGCACAGCATGCCGCTCCAGCTGCGGCGGCCGTCGTCGAGCGCCACCGGCTGCGGATCGCTCGACACCGTCTGCAGGCCGACCGCGGCGCCACCGTTGGCGCTGCTGCGCACCCGCCGCACCAGCGCCAGCACCCAGCGCCCGGTTTCGCCGGCGTGGGCCCCGACCAGCGCCCCAACCCGGCAGATTTCCGGATCGAAAGCCCCTGACACCACGCCGAAACCATTGCGGCTGGCGTCGCGCAGCGACCACGCCGCCGCCGGCCGCAACTGCGCCTCGCCGGAAATCTGCGAGCGGATGAAACCCAGGCCGGTGGCCAGCGCCAGCGCCCCGCGCACCGCGTGCCGGCGATACTGGCGCATCGGCGGCACCGGCCCCCACTGACGCGACAGATGGCGGATCGCGCCGCTGACCGACGGCACGCCGATGCCGGCAAAAACCGGG
>SSSX01000536.1 GCA_015657735.1 Zoogloeaceae bacterium | reverse complement strand
TTCCGGTTTGTTGAATAGATCGACATCAATCACCTGGAAATCCATGCCCTTTTCGAAGAGCACGATACGGCACCGGTGACTGAAAGGATCTGTCGTTCCGGAATACAAATTCATCATCGTTGTGTTACCCCACGGATACTCTGAATCACGCACCACGCGCCGGGCGCGTGGTGCGTCTTGCTCGACTACGGCAAGAGATTGCATCGGCAAACGCTACCCGCCGATTAATGGATGTCCTTCCAGTAGTTCTTCTTCAGAAGATAGGAAAGGACGAAAAGGAAACCAAGGAAAGCGATGACGATCGAGCCGATGCTCTTGCGCGACTCGGCCATCGGCTCACCCATCCAGGTCAGGTAAGAGACGAGGTCGGCGGCCGCCTTGTCGTACTCTTCCTTCGACATCTTGCCGGGCTTGCCCTGCTCGAGATGGATTTCCTTGATCTTGCCGCCATGGCCGTCGTCCTTCTCACTGATCTTGGCGACCTGCTCGCCCTGCAGTTCGTAGAGGACGTGCGGCATGCCGACGTTTTCAAAGATCACGTTGTTCCAGCCGGTCGGCCGCTCGCTGTCGCGGTAGAAGCTGCGCAGATAGGTGTACAGCCAGTCGGCGCCGCTGCCGAACTCGGACGCACGGGAACGGGCGATCACGGTGAGATCGGGCGGCGCAGCACCGAACCACGCCTTGCCTTCGTCACGCTGCATCGCGATGCGCATCGGCTCGCCGATCTTGTCGGCGGTGAACATCAGGTTGTCCTTGATCATCTGCTCGGACAGACCGATCTGCTGCAGCCGGTTGTAGCGCATGTAGCTGGCGCCGTGGCAGTTCAGGCAGTAGTTAACGAAGAGTTTGGCGCCGTTCTGCAGGGCGGCCGGCTCGGTGGACACCGGCGCCTTGTCCAGGTGCAGCTCGGGGCCGCTCGCCACGGCGAGCAGCGGGGCAAACAGGGCAGTCGCAAGAAGCTTTTTCACGAGACTGATTCCGCGGATTTTCATTTTCAGGTCACCCTTTCCGGTACGGGTTTGGTCTTGTCCATCTTCGAGTAAACCGGCATCAGCA
>SSSX01000535.1 GCA_015657735.1 Zoogloeaceae bacterium | reverse complement strand
TCGGCGCCCGCGTCGGGCGTGTAGGCGCCGGACAGGATCTTCATCAGCGTGGACTTGCCGGCGCCGTTCTCGCCCATCAGCGAGTGGATCTCGCCGGCGCGGATCGACAGCTGCACATCCTTCAGGGCCTTGACCCCGGGAAAGGTCTTCGAGATGTGGCGCATCTCGAGGATGGGGCGGGCGTCATTGCTCATGGGGCATCTCCTCCGAACGGTGGGCGTCCCGGCGCAGGATTTCGGTGCGCGGGGAGAAGTTGAAGAACAGGGGCAGGCTGGCGGCGCCGATGGCGCCGGCGTCGGAGCCGAAGCTGCCGCGCAGCAGCTCGGGCACGCCGCGGGCTTCGGGTGCGTTGGCGGCGAGGGCGCGGTCCAGGCGCTCGATCAGCGCGTCCACCAGGCCGGCGTCGATGTCGGCGTCGACCACCACCGCCGGCAGGTCGAGCAGGCACAGGCTGGCGCGCAGTACCGGCGCCAGCGCGTCGACGCAGTCGTCGAGCCATTCCTCGACGGCCGGGTGGCACTGGCGCACGCACTCGGCGAGGTCGTCGAGGGATTCGGCGGCGGCGCCCCAGTGGCGCAGGTGGCGCGCCAGCGCGTGCAGCGAGGCGCGCGACAGCAGCAGATCCCAGGCGCCGGCCGGGCGCGGGCTGGAGGCCAGGCGGCCGGGCGGGACGGGCATCACCGCGATGTCGCCGGCGTTGCCGCCGACGCCGCGCAGGCAGTCGCCGTCGAGCGCGATGCCGCAGCCGATGACCGGGCCGAGGAAGACGTACAGGAAGTCGTCGTGTTCCTGGCCGCAGCCGTGGAACAGCTCGGCGATGGCGGCGGCGTTGCCGTCGTTCTCGCTGAACACCGGCAGCCCGCTGGCCTCGCCGAGCTCGTAGGCGAAGTCGTAGTCGTCCCAGTCGTGGAAATGCGGCTCGGGCATGTCGAGCTCGCGCAGCCAGGCGCCGAGGTTGTAGGGCTGGGCGACGCCGATGCCGGTGAGGCGGCGGCGTTCGTCGGCGCCGAGGGTGGCGAGCACGGCGTCGACGTCGGCGGCGACGATGGCCAGGGTTTCCGGCGGCGGCGGCAGCACCCGGTGATGGACGCGGCGGGCCAGGATGCGGCCGCCGAAGTCGAGCAGGGCGGTCTCGATGCTGTCGCGGTCGAGGCGCACGCCGACGGCGAAGGCGCCTTTCGGATTGAGGCGGATCAGCGCCGCCGGCTGACCGCGCTGGCCTTCGGCGCGGCGCCCGGTGAATTCGATCAGGCCGGCGTCCTCGAGGGCCTGGATCATGGTGCCGACGGCGGTGCTGGTGAGGCCGGTGGCGCGCGCCAGGTCGGCCTTCGAGGCGTGGCCGCCGCGACGCAGGGCCTGCAGCAGCAGGCGTTCGTTGTAGCGCCGCAGACGGATCGAGTTGCGGCCGCGGCCGGCGCGGGGGGCGTGCATGGTGGTCTCCTCCGTTCCGCTGTTTGTTAAATCAGGCTGGTTTAATTAATCGGCCGGATCGGGCGTAGGGCTGTTCGGGGCCGTGGGCCGCGCAGCGCCGGATGGGCTGCGCGGCTTGTATTGCTCAGGGCGCGCTGGCGGTGAAGCCCGGTGCCTCGCGTTCGAGCGCGCGGGCGGCGCCGGCGAGGCCGGGATAGGGCGCGCGGATCACGTAGGTGGGAATCTGGGCCAGGTAGTCGCTGAAGCGCCCCTTTTGCTCGAAGCGGGCGCGGAACGGCGATTGGGCGAAGTAGCGGCCGAGCTTGGGGACGATGCCGCCGCCGATGTACACCCCGCCGCGGGCGCCGAGGACCAGGGCCAGGTTGGCGGCGACGGTGCCGAGCATGGCGCAGAAAATCTCCAGGCTCTCGGCGCAGTAGGCGCAGCTGCCGTCGAGGCCGCGGGTGCTGATGACGGCCGCCGTGAGCGGCTCGGCGGGCACGCCGTGGCGGTGCCGCACCGCATCGTGGAGCGCTTCGAGGCCGGGGCCGGAGAGCACCCGCTCGGCCGACACATGCGCAAACCGCTGCCCGAGCAGGGCCACGATTTCGGCTTCGCGGGAGTCGGTGGCGGCCAGCGTGACGTGGCCGCCCTCGCCGTTGAGGGGGATGAAGTCGTCGCCGCAGGGCACCAGGCCGGAGATGCCGAGGCCGGTGCCGGCGCCGATCAGCGCGCGCGGGGCCTGCGGGTCGGGCACGCCGTCGCCGATCTGCTCCAGTTCGTCCGGGGCGAGCGTCGGCAGGGCCAGCGCCAGCACCGTGAAGTCGTTGAGGACGCGCAGCTGCTGCAGGCCGAGGGCGGCGCGCAGGGCTTCGATCGAGAACGACCAGTGGTGGTTGGTCATGCTCACCTCGTCGCCGGTCACCGGGTTGGCGATGCCGATGGCGGCGCGCTGCAGGCGGGCGACGCCGACCTCGGCCATGTAGTGGCGGATCGCCGCGGCGGGTGTGTCGTAGTCGGCGCAGGGCAGGGTCAGCACGTCGCTGAACGCGGCGCCGGGGGCGCGCACCAGCGCGAAGCGCGCGTTGGTGCCGCCGATGTCGCCGATCAGGTCGGGAGCGGGAGTTGTCATGGTGTGGTGCTCCGGGGCTTACAGTTCTTCATGCCAGTTGAAGCCGTCGCGGCCGAGCAGGGCGCTGGCGGCGGCGGGGCCCCAGGTGCCGGCGGTGTAGGGTTTGGGGGCGTCGCCGCCGTCGTGCCAGGCGTCCATGATCGGCTCGACCCACGACCACGCGGCTTCCTGCTCGTCGCGGCGCACGAACAGGGTCAGGTTGCCGCGCATCACGTCCATCAGCAGGCGCTCGTAGGCTTCGAGACGACGCGTGCGGAAGGTCTCGGCGAAATCCAGGTTGAGATGCACCGGGCGCAGCTGCAGCACGTCGCCGGGCTGCTTGGCGAACAGGTGCAGCTGCACGGTTTCGTCGGGCTGCATCTGGATCACCATCCGGTTGGTGTGGGTGGTGTCGGCCGGCGCGCCGAAAATCGAGTGGGGCACGGCGCGGAAGTTGATCACGATCTCGGCGACCTTCTCCTGCATGCGCTTGCCGGTGCGCAGGTAGAAGGGCACCCCGGCCCAGCGCCAGGTATCCAGTTCGGCCTTGATGGCGACGAAGGTTTCGGTGTGGCTGTCGGGCGGGATGCCGGCTTCCTGCAGGTAGCCGGGCACCGGCTGGCCGCCGCTGGCGCCGGCGCGGTACTGGCCGCGCACGGTGCGCGTGCTGACCGCCGGGCCTTTGATCGGGCGCAGCGCACGCAGGATCTTGAGCTTCTCGTCGCGCACCGCGTCGGCGGCGATCGAGGCCGGCGGTTCCATGGCGACGATGCACAGCAGCTGCAGCAGGTGGTTCTGCACCATGTCGCGCATCGCCCCGGCCTTGTCGTAGAAGTCGCCGCGGGATTCCACGCCGAGCTGCTCGGCGACGGTGATCTGCACGTCGCGCACCCATTCGCGCCGCCACAGCGGCTCGAACAGCGCGTTGCCGAAGCGCAGCGCCAGCAGGTTCTGCACCGGCTCCTTGCCGAGGTAGTGGTCGATCCGGTAGATCTGGTCTTCGCCGAAGTAGCGCCCGACCTCGTCGTTGATCTGGCGCGACGAGGCGAGGTCGTGGCCGAGCGGCTTTTCCAGTACCACCCGGCTGCGCCCGTGGATCAGTCCGGCGCCGGCGAGGTTGCGGCAGGTGGCGGCGAACAGGTTGGGCGAGGTGGACAGGTAGTACACCCGCTCGCGCGAGGCCGCTGCGCCGAGCCGCGCGACGAGGCTGTCGTAGCTGGCCGGCTCGAGGGCGTCGACGATCAGGTAGTCGATGCGCTCGCAGAAGCGGGCCCATTCCGTCGGGTCGAAATCGGCGCCCAGATAGTTTTCGCAGTTGCGTGTGGCGGTCTCCAGATAGGCCGCCGTGTCGAGCGCCTCCCGGGCCACCGCGATGATCCGCGCGCCTGCGGGCAGCAGGCCGTCCTTCTGCAGGTGATAGAGCGCCGGCAGCAGCTTGCGCATCACCAGATCGCCGGTGCCGCCAAAGAGCACCAGGTCAAGTTCCTTGATATCCCGCATCTCCGTTCCTTCGTGTGCTTGCGATGCCTGGGGGCGTCGCGCTATGTTGTCTAGTATGTAGTAAAAGTACGGAAAAGCAAGATAATTTTATCGGTAGATAAATTTTGCGGCGCAGCGTTGTAGCTTGTATACAGATATGGGAGGGGGCAAGGGTGCGCAGATAAGGCTTGTTTCCCTTGTTTATATAGGGAATCGATGGGGTGGATGAAGTTTTGTAAAGATTTTTTCGAATCGTGCTTGTGTTTTGTTTGTAGCTTAACTACACTCGAACCAAGTTGAACAAAACTACATTCGATCGACGGATGGCCGGAAAGAGGGGTTCCGGTCCGTGGCCTGAAATCTGGGTCGCCCGGCGCGGATGTCATTCCGTCGTGTTTGAAAACCAAGCGAGAAAACTGGAGGAGACATGAAGCAGAAACTGATCAACCCGTCCCTGCTGGCAGCCAGCGTGCTGGCAGCCCTGAGCGGCGGTGCAATGGCGGACGGCGTGATGCCGATCGATTTCAACGGCTACTTCCGCGCCGGCACGGGTGGAACGTCCAAAGGCGGGCAGCAGACCTGCTTCAAGCTGTCGGGCGCCGCATCCAAATACCGTCTCGGCAACGAATGCGAGACCTACGGCGAGCTGGCGCTGGG
>SSSX01000534.1 GCA_015657735.1 Zoogloeaceae bacterium | reverse complement strand
TTCCAGGCGAGGTCGGCGAACAGCGTGGTGCGCGGGATGCCGGGCAGCGCGTTGCCGGCGGCGACCGGCTTGGTGCTGGTGAAGCCTTCGTCGTAGATGGCGCGCAGGTGGGTGAAGGCGAGGCGGCTCGTGAGGTTGCGCCGCCAGGCGGTGTCGAAGGCGACTTCGACGCCCTGGCGCAAGGTCTTGCCGGCGTTCTGGTAGCTGGTGCGGCCGCCGCTGGAGGCGAGGACGACCAGTTCGTCCTCGGTGTTGACCTGGAACACCGCGACGTTGAGCCGGCTGCTGTTGCCGATCAGCGCCTTGACGCCGGCTTCGTAGTGCTGGCTGCGGGCGGGGTTGAGGCCAAAGTTGAAGCCGGTGGTCGGCGTGGCGTAGAACATCTCGTTGAGGGTCGGCGTCTCGAAGCCGCGGGCGGCGCTGGCGTAGAGGTTGACGGCCGGGTTGAGTTTGTAGACAACGCCCAGCACCGGGGTCGTCTTGCGATAGCTGCGGCTGCCGCTGTCGTCGCCGTTGATGCCGACGATGTAGTCGTCGTTCACCTTGAACTTGACCTGGCTGTGGCGCAGGCCGGCGCTGATCGCCCAGTCGCCGCGCGCCCATTCGGTCTGCACGTAGGGGTCGAGGCTTTCGACGGAGTCGGTTTCCCGGCGGCGCAGCGTGCCCTTGACGCCGAGGGTGGTGCCGATGAAGTTCTCGTAGCCGTTGCGCTGGTCGGTGCTGGCGTCGTAGTCGATGCCGACGGTGGTGGTCAGCTTGCCGCCGGCGGCCTCGCGCACGGCGATCCAGCGCGCGCCGAGGCCGTGGAAGTCGCGGTCGAAATCGATCACGCCGCCGGAGTGGCGGGCCGGCGTCTGGAAGGCTTTCTGGATCGACTGATACTGGATCACGCTGCGCTGGCCGGCGTAGGCGGAGACTTGCAACAGGTCGCTGCCGAAGCGCCGCTCGTAGGCGACGCCGCCCTGCAGGTGGTCGATGCTCTTGCGGGTGTTGTAGTCGAGGGCGAGCGGGTCGACGCTGCGCGGGCTGGTCCGCGCGGCGCTCCACGACAGGCCGAGCGGGTCCTGGGTGTTGTGCTGCCACAGGCCATTGACGACGAAGGTGAGCTTGCTGACGTCGTCGGGCCGGCCGGTGATCTTGACGAAGGTCTGCTCGCGGGTGGCGGCGCTGTGATCGCGGTAGCCGTCGGTGGAAAAGCGCGAGGCGTCGATGACGTAGCCGAGGCCGTCGAGG
>SSSX01000533.1 GCA_015657735.1 Zoogloeaceae bacterium | reverse complement strand
GTGTTCACCACCCTGCTGCGCCTGAAAAACGCCCATCTGAAAAAGCTGCCGACAGGCCGGGTCGTGGGTTTCGAGAAACTGCTCGGCGAGGTGCTGTCCGCCGTCGTCGACTTTCCCGCTCATCTGACGCTTGCCGATCAGGGCCGCTTCGCCCTCGGCTACTACCACCAGCGCCAGACCTTCTTCACCAAATCCGACAAGACCCCTTCGACCGATTCCACCGAGGAGAAAAAACAATGACGCTCAACAACCGCTACGACTTCGTGCTGCTCTTCGACGTGAAGGACGGCAATCCCAACGGCGACCCGGACGCCGGCAATCTGCCGCGCCTCGACGCCGAATCCGGCCACGGGCTGGTCACCGATGTGTCGCTCAAGCGTAAGGTCCGCAACTTTGTCGGACTGGTGAAGGATCAGGAAAACCGCGACCCCCAGCCGGGCGAAAAGCGTTTCGAAATCTACGTTCGCGAGAAGGCCATCCTCAACAACCAGCACCAGCGCGCGTATTCGGCGCTCAAGCTGGATGCGCCCGAAGAAGCGGGCGAAGAATTGGCTCCGGAAGCCGACGAGCCTGCCGGCAAGAAGAAAAAACCTGCCAAGGAAAAGCGCAAGGGCAGCGCCGATGATGTAGGCCAGGCCCGTCAATGGATGTGCCAGAACTTCTTCGACGTGCGGACTTTTGGCGCCGTGATGTCCACCGGCATCAACTGCGGCCAGGTGCGCGGCCCTGTCCAGCTCACCTTCGCCCGCTCGATCACACCGGTCGTCGCGCTGGAGCATTCGATCACTCGGATGGCCGTCGCCACCGAGGCCGAAGCCGAGAAGCAGCAGGGCGACAACCGCACCATGGGCCGCAAGCACACCGTGCCCTACGGCCTCTACATGGCCCACGGCTTCGTGTCGTCCTTCCTCGCCAGGCAAACCGGTTTCGGCGCCGACGACCTGGAACTGCTGTGGCAGGCGCTCGAGAACATGTTCGAGCACGACCGCTCCGCTTCCCGCGGCGAGATGGCGACCCGCGGGCTGTACGTTTTCAAGCACGATTCGGAACTGGGCAACGCGCCCGCCCACCGCCTGTTCGAACGCGTCTCGGCGGCGCCGAAGGCGGATATTCCGCGCCACTTCGACGACTACGCGGTGGCGGTCAACGACACCGACCTCCCCGCCGGCGTCACCCTGATCCGCCGGGTCGGCTAACGCCCGCAGCCTGTCTGCAGCCGGACGCGACGGCGTCCGGCTGCAGACAGCGGACATCGTCCTCCACGGTATCGACACCCTCGATCCACAAGGCAGGCACAAGCGCGATGGACAACGATCCGATTCCCCTCTCCGCGCTCCAGCACTGGGCTTATTGCCCGCGCCAG
>SSSX01000070.1 GCA_015657735.1 Zoogloeaceae bacterium | reverse complement strand
CGCCAGTCGTAACCGTGCAGCGTGGCGATATAGCCGCGCTTGCGCAGCGCGTTGGCGAGGCCGAGATAGCTATCGGGAAGGGGCTGGCCCGCCGCGACGCTCTTGTTGTCGTAGCGCAGGTCGTCGTTGAAGGCGCCGCCGGCGAGGGCCAGCAGGTTGGCCCACACGTCGCGGGTGCCCAGTTTGAGTTCGGAGCCGCACAGCCCGGGCACGATCACCACGATCCCCCTGGCCTGGTCGAGCGCCGGGTCGGCCACCGGCCGCGGCCCGAACAATCCGCGGGCGGCGCCGGCTTCGTCGGCCAGCGGCCAGCGGCCGAAGTAGCCGCGGAACAGGGTGTCGGCGGCCGGGGCGAGGGTCAGCGCGGCGGCGATGGCCCGCGCGCTGTCGGCGTTGCCGAAGTAGCTGAAGTGATTGACGTCGCTGCCGCTGCGGAACTGGACCTTGCAGCGCGGGCCGTCGGGGCGCGTGCTGCGCAGCGGGCCGTCGAGCATGGCACGGGTATCGACGACGAGGTCGTGGTCGCGTTCGTAGTAGCGGTCGGTGAGCCAGAAGCGCAGATCGGCCAGCCAGTCGCCTTCGAGGGGCTGGGCGTCGCCGGCGACGACGTAGAGTTCGCCGCGGCCGGGGCTGGCGTTGACCAGCGACACCACTGCCGAGCCGGGCATCATGGCCTGCAGGCCGGGCAGTTCGTCGGCGCGGCGGCGGCTGGCGAGGATGCCGGCGACGGTTTCGCTGATGGTGTCGAGTCCGAGCTTGACCAGGCTTTCGCCGATGTCGCCCAAGCTGATGCCGCGCTTGCCGCTGCGCCGCATCTCGTCGGCGATGGCGGCGAGCACCAGCAGCGAGCCCCATTTGTCGAGCTTGTCGCCGGCCAGGCTGGTGCCGAGCACCGGGCAGGCGACGCGCACGAAGCGTTCGATCTGGAGCTGCGGCCGGCGGCGCAGTTCGGCGAGCAGCGCTTCGAAGTCGGCCACCTGCTGGTCGATGGCGGTGTTTTCGGCGTCGGCGCGCTTTTTCTGGGCGTCGAGGCGGGCGACGGCGGCGCCGGCGTCGATGGCCTGGGCGTCGAGGCACAGCAGTTCGCCGACCAGGCCGCCGCGCGAATGCGACAGGAAGCTGACCCGGCCGCTCTTCGGCAGCAGCTGCGCGACGTGCAGCGCGTTGGCGATCGGGCTGGCGGTGAGCGTGCGGTGTTCGAGCGCGTAGATGCGCGCGCCGAAGTATTTGCGCAGCGTGGCCCAGTGTTCGCCCTGGCGCAGCCACAGTTTGGAGAAGCTGCCGCGGGTGCACGAGGCGGTGCCGTGGAGCAGGATCAGGGCCGGGCCGCCGTCGGGTATCGGTTCGGTCAGCGGCGCGCCGGCGATGCCGTCGTCGCCCACCGGGAACAGGCCTTCGCGCGGGACCGAGCGCGTCTCGGCGAGTGCGACGAGCTTGTCGCGGCCGGCCTTGACGGCATCGAAGCCGACCCAGCGCAGGGCCTTGAGGACCAGCTTGCCGGCGGCGCCGCGGCGCCCGCCGGGCAGGTCGACCGCGCTGGGAAGCGTCCATGTGCCGCCGTCGTCGGTGGCGCCGCGGGCCTGGCGCTGGCCGGGCGGCTGCAGGCGCTCGCGCAGGTTTTCGCCGAGGGTCCAGAAGCGCAGGCCGTTGTCGAACTCCACTTCGACGAGGGCGTCGCGGGGGATCGATGCGTCCACCGCCAGTTCGCCGCCGCCGCGGGCGCCGGCGGGATGCAGGTCGTAGGCGGTGGTCGCGCCGGCCGCCTCGAACAGGCCGTCCTTGCCACCGAGGCTGGCCAGCCACAGGGAGGCATCGGCGTTGCGGGTGCCGTTCAGCTTGACGGAGATGCGGGGCAGGGAGTCGTCCATGATGGTGTGCGCGGGCTGGATTGTCGGGAAATAAGCAGGAACGCCGCGGGGGCGTTTCAAGTTGATGATAGCCGGGTAGGGGGCGGAATCAAGCGCCGTGACCGTCGCGGCGCGGAACCTCCGCTTCTGTGCCAAGATTGCCGTCCGCAAACCGCAGCCGATCGGAGGACACAAAATGAAGTTTTCCGTGTTGTCGTGGAACATCGAACATTTCAAGGGGGGCGCGGCGCGCCTGAAGAAGGTTGCCGGCCACATCCGCAAGCAGAAGCCGGACGTGTTCGCGCTGCTCGAAATCGAGAACGTCAACGTGCGGACGCTGATGGAGAAGGAGTTTGCCGGCTACGACTTTGCGCTGACCGACGGGCCCGAGGTGCAGGAAATCCTCGTCGGCTGGCGGCGGACGGCCTTCCAGCAGGCGGTGTTTTCGCAGAAGCGGGAGTTCGACGTCGGCAACGACAAGCTGCGGCCGGGAGCGCTGCTGAGCGTCAAGCTGGCCGACCTCTGGTACAACCTGCTGTTCCTGCACACCGACAGCGGCACCGATGCGCCGGCCTTCGGCAACCGCGTCGAGATGTTCGGCAAGACCTGGAACCTGAAGGCGGCCCTCGACCGCAACCTGGGCGGCGCCGGCACCGCGCGGCTGCTGGTGATGGGCGACCTGAACACGATGGGCCTGATGTTCCCGCGGCCGGCCAAGAAGTTCCTGCGCGTCGATGCGCCGACCGAGATCGCGGCGCTGAGTGAGGCGGCGAAGGAAGCCGGGATGCAGTTGCTGGCCAAGGATCGGCCGGCGACCTGGAAGGGGTCGGCGGGGGAGTCCAACCTCGATCACGCGATTGCGTCGGCGAGCCTCGCCTTCACCCGCTTCGGCAGCGCGGCCGACGCGCCGCAGGTGCAGGTCCGCGGCTGGCCCGATCTGGCGGACCCGGCGCAGGCGACTTTCCTCGCCGAGGTGTCGGACCACGCCTCGCTGTATCTGGAGATTGCGTAGCGGGGCGCCCGGAAGGAAACGTCAGAGACGTTTCCCGGGGGCGTTGGTTCAGAAAGCCCGGTCGAGGCTGAGCGAGGCTTTGGGGTCGCGGAAGACCAGCGGCCGGGTGGTGGCGGGGCGTTCGGCGGCGGCCAGCGCGGCGTCGATCAGAGCGTGGTCGGGCGACTTGGGGCACACCGGATCGGTGGCGCCGGCGTTGCCGGTGAGCATGAAGGCCTGGCAGCGGCAGCCGCCGTGGTCTTGTTCCTTGTCCTCGCAGCTCTGGCAGGTTTCCGGCAGCCAGGCGGTGCCGCGGAAGCGGTTGAAGAGCGGCGATTCGTGCCAGATCCAGGCGAGGTCGTGGTCGCGCACGTCGGGGAAGTCGAGGCCCGGCAGCATCCGCGCGGTGTGGCAGGGCAGCGCGAGGCCGTCCGGGGTGACCGACAGGAAGACTTCGCCCCAGCCGTTCATGCATTTCTTGGGTTTCTTCGACTGGTAGTCCGGCGTCACGAAGAGGATGCGCATCTTCTTGCCGAGTTTGGCTTTCCAGCGTTCGGTGACGGCCTCGGCGGCGGCCAGCTGGGCGGCGCTGGGCATCAGCGCCTCGCGGTTGAGGAAGGCCCAGCCGTGGTACTGGGTGTTGGCCAGTTCGAGGTATTCGGCGCCGATCTCGACGGCCATCTCGATGATGCGGTCGAGGTGGTCGATGTTGGTGCGGTGCAGCACGCAGTTGATCACCGTCGGGTAGCCGGCGGCCTTGGTCAGCGCCGCGACCTGGCGCTTGAGGTCGAAGGTGCGGGTGTTGGTGATGAGGTCGTTGGCTTCGCGGGTGGCGTCCTGGAAGGACAGCTGGATGTGATCCAGCCCGGCTTCCTTGAGCGCCGCGAGGCGGGCTTCGGTGAGGCCGACGCCGGAGGTGATGAGGTTGGTGTAGAAGCCGAGCCGGCGGGCTTCGCCGACCAGGATCTCGATGTCGTCGCGGAGCAGCGGTTCGCCGCCCGAGATGCCGAACTGGGCGGCGCCCATCTCGCGCGCCTGGCGGATCACCCGCAGCCAGTCGTCGGTCGCCAGCTCCGGCCCGGCCTGCGCGAAGTCCACCGGGTTGTAGCAGAAGGCGCAGTGCAGCGGGCAGCGGTAGGTGACCTCGGCCAGCAGCCACAGCGGGCCGGGGCGGCGCGGGACGAGCAGGGGTTCCATCAAGCGTCCTTCCATTCGATCCAGTTTTGCGCCTCGGCCATGCTCAGGAAGGCCTCGACGTCGGCGCCGAGCCCGCTGGCGTTGAAGGCGGCTTCCAGGTCGGCGACGATCTCGGCGACGCTGCGCCGGCCGTCGCAGCGCTTGAGGATTTCGCCGGCGCTCTGATTGAGCTTGACCATCCCTTCCGGGTACAGCAGCACGTGGGCCTGCTGGGCCGGCTCCCACTGGAAGCGGAACAGGCGGTTGATGGCCGGGCGGGCGGTGGCGGTAGTCATGGCAGGTGCTGGCCTTTTCTTCCTGGTGGGGTCGAATTCATTCGACCGCGGAGGCAAAACAGAGGGACGACCGTGGTCCGCCGATTGAGGGCGAATGAATTCGCCCCTACGGGCAGTAGCGCAGCATCATCGCGTCGTTCATCGACCACAGGATGTCGAGCTTGAACTTGAGGATGTCCAGCGCGCGTTCCTGCGCGGCGCGGGTGTCGAAGTAGGCGAGGGTGATCGCCAGCCCCTGTTCGACGTCGCGGCGGGCCTGGGTGACGCGGTTGCGGAAATACTGCAGGCCGTCGGATTCGATCCACGGGTAGTGCTCGGGCCAGTTGGCGAGGCGCTGCTTGTGGATGGTCGGGGCGAACAGTTCGGTGAGGCTGGAGCACACCGATTCCTGCCACGGGCGCTGACGGCAGAAGTTGAGGTAGGCGTCGCAGGCGAAGCGCACGGCGGGAATCACGTGGCGCTGATCGACGATCTCGTCGCGGGTGAGCCCCACCGCCTGGCCCAGGTGCAGCCACGCTTCGATGCCGCCGGCGTCATCGCCGTGGCCGTCGTGGTCGAGGATGCGCTGGATCCATTCGCGGCGCACTTCGCGGTCGGGGCAGTTGGACATCACCGCCGCGTCCTTCTGCGGAATGATGATCTGGTAGTAGTAGCGGTTGGCGACCCAGCCCTGGATCTGCTCGCGGCTGGCCTTGCCGCTGTTGAGCATCACGTTGAACGGGTGGTGGATGTGGTAGGCGGCGCCTTTGTCGCGCAGCTGCGCTTCGAATTCCTCGGGCGTCCAGGGGCGTTCTTGAGTGTGGCTCACAGTTCGATCTCCATGCCGTCGAAGGCCACCTCGATGCCGGCGGCGGCAAGCGTGGCCCGCTCGGGCGAGGCCTCGTCGAGGATGGGGTTGGTGTTGTTGATGTGGATCAGGACGCGGCGCACGTGGGCCGGCAGGCGCAGCAGCTGTTCGATCATGCCGCCGGGGCCGCTCTGGGCCAGGTGGCCGATGTCGCGGGCGCGCTTCGTCGACAGGCCCAGCGCGATCATCTCGTCGTCGGTCCAGAAGGTGCCGTCCACCATCACGCAGTCGGCGCTGCTCATCGCGTCGAAGACGGCGTCGTCCACTTCGGCCAGGCCAGGGGCGTAGAAGACGCGGCGGCCGCTGGCCGGGTCGCGGATCGTCAGGCCGATGTTGTCGCCGGGCTCGGGCCGGCCGCGGTGGGGCGAGTAGGGCGGGGCGGCGGACAGCAGCGGCAGCGCGCGCCAGTCCAGCGCGGCGGCGCCCGCCGGGTGGAAGCTGTGGCCGTCGGTCGGGATCGTCTCGCGGCGCACGCCGCAGTAGTGTTCGAGCAGCGGCAGGATCGGGTTGCCGCGGGTCAGATCCTCGAAGACCGGATCGGTGGTCCAGACCGGCCACGGGCTGCCTTTTTCGCGCAGCATGTAGAGGCCGGTGGTGTGGTCGATCTGGGCGTCGACGAGCACCACCGACTCGATGCCGCAGCCGCGCAGCCCGCCCGCCGGCCAGCTGCCGGGAAAGGCCTGGAACTGCTG
>SSSX01000532.1 GCA_015657735.1 Zoogloeaceae bacterium | reverse complement strand
GCTTCGATGCGGGTGGCATCGCCGGCGCCGTCGATGATGATGGTGTTTTCCTTGCCCACTTCGATGCGCTTGGCCTGGCCGAGGTCGGCGAGGGCAGCTTTTTCGAGGGTCAGGCCAACTTCCTCGGCGATGACCTGGCCGCCGGTCAGGACGGCGATGTCTTCCAGCATGGCCTTGCGACGGTCACCGAAGCCCGGAGCCTTGACGGCGCAGGTCTTGAGGATGCCGCGGATGTTGTTAACCACCAGGGTGGCCAGGGCTTCGCCTTCCACGTCTTCGGCCACGATCAGCAGCGGGCGGCCGGCCTTGGCGACTTGTTCCAGCACCGGCAGCAGGTCGCGGATGTTGGAGATCTTCTTGTCAAACAGCAGGACAAAGGGGTTGTCGAGGATGGCAACCTGCTTGTCGGGGTTGTTGATGAAGTAGGGGGAAAGGTAGCCGCGGTCGAACTGCATGCCTTCGACGACATCCAGCTCGTTGTTGAGGCTCTTGCCGTCTTCGACGGTGATCACGCCTTCCTTGCCGACCTTGTCCATCGCGTTGGCGATGATGTCGCCGATGTCGGTGTCGGAGTTGGCGGAAATGGAGCCCACCTGGGCGATTTCCTTGTTGGTGGAGCAGGGCTTGGAGAGCTTCTTCAGCTCTTCCACGGTGGCGGCGACGGCCTTGTCGATACCGCGCTTGAGGTCCATCGGGTTCATGCCGGCGGCCACGAACTTCATGCCTTCGCGGACGATGGACTGGGCCAGCACGGTGGCGGTGGTGGTGCCGTCACCGGCCACGTCGGAGGTCTTGGAAGCGACTTCCTTGACCATCTGGGCGCCCATGTTCTCGAACTTGTCCTTCAGTTCGATTTCCTTGGCGACGGACACACCGTCCTTGGTCACGGTGGGGGCGCCGAAGGAGCGCTCCAGCACCACATTGCGGCCCTTGGGGCCCAGGGTCACCTTGACGGCGTTGGCCAGGATGTTGACACCAGCGACCATGCGCTCGCGGGCGGAATCACCAAATTTGACGTCTTTAGCAGCCATTCATGTACTCCTTGAATTCGTTGAGGTTGGAAACGCGGGAGGCGATCAGCCCTCGACCACGCCCATGATGTCTTCTTCGCGCATGACCAGCAGTTCCTGGCCTTCCACCTTGACGGACTGGCCGGCGTATTTGCCGAACAGCACCCGGTCGCCGGCCTTGACGGCCATGGGGCGAACGTCGCCGCTTTCGAGGATCTTGCCGTTGCCCACGGCAATCACTTCGCCCTGGTCCGGCTTCTCACCGGCGGAATCGGGAATGACGATACCGCTGGCAGTGGTACGCTCGGCTTCGATGCGCTTGACGATCACGCGATCATGCAAGGGACGGATTTTCATTGAGGAACTCCTTCGAGATTTGAACCGGCGAGCCATGCCCGCCCACAGTCAATCCAAACAGCCGGGTCGGCCCGGCTGTTAGCACTC
>SSSX01000531.1 GCA_015657735.1 Zoogloeaceae bacterium | reverse complement strand
TCCCACACCCACCAAGCGCCCCACATCGGCTTGCCCCACAGGGCGCCGGTCCACAGCGAAATGAAGGCGAACAGCGCGCCGGTGGGGGCCAGCGCCGAACTCATCATGCCCGACAGACGGGTGTTGAAGGTGATGCCGATGGCGGCCCAGAAGGCCATCACGCAGTAGATGAACATCGACATCCACGAGGCGGGCACGTGGATGAAGATGATCCGGTAGCCCTCGCCCTGCTGGAAGTCGGTCGGGGCGACGAAGAAGCCGATCCACAGCCCCGCTGCGCAGAAGGCGGCCGCCAGCGCCGCGAACCACGGCCAGGCCTTGCCGGCGAGGGGGTAGAAGCTGGCCGGCGAGGCGAACTTGAACCAGTTGATGAGACCGTGACTCATGGGCGCGGGGGTCGGGAGTGGATGGGCGGAGGTTATTCGAGGGCGATGCGCAGGGCGGCAGTGGCGGCCCACGGCGCGAAGAAGGCGCCCAGCGCCAGCAGTGCGCCGAGCAGCGACAGGTGGCCGGCGGCGCCCAGCCCGGCCATGTCCGCCTCGACGGCGCCGGCGCCGAAGATCAGGGCCGGAATATACAGCGGCAGGACCAGCAGCGACAGCAGCACGCCGCCGCCGCGCAGCCCCAGCGTGAGCGCCGCGCCGATGGCGCCGATCAGCGACAGCAGCGGCGTGCCGAGCAGCAGCGACAGCATCAGCACGCCGAGGGCCCGCGCCGACAGGTCGAACTGCAGCCCCAGCAGCGGCGCCAGCAGCACCAGCGGCAGGCCGGCGGTGAGCCAGTGGGCGACGATCTTGCCGCCGACCAGCAAGGCCAGCGGGGTGGGCGACAGCGCCATCTGTTCGAGCGTGCCGTCGGCATGGTCGGCGGCGAACAGGCGGTTGAGCGACAGCATCGCCGCCAGCAGCGCCGCCACCCACAGCACGCCGGGGGCGATGCGCCGCAGCAGCGCGGTCTCGGGCCCGATGCCGAGGGGAAACAGGCTGACCACGATCATGAAGAAGAACAGCGCGGTGAACACCTCGCTCTTGCGGCGGGCGGCCAGCAGCAGGTCGCGGCGGACGATGGCGGCGAAAGCGTTCATCGGCCGAGCCTCAGGCTCGAACCCGCGCCGCCGAGCTGCACCGCCTGATGGCTGGTGAAGATCAGCAGGCCGCCGCGGGCCAGGTGTTCGTCGAGGATTTCGCACAGCAGCGCGACGGCGGCCACGTCGAGGGCGACGAAGGGTTCGTCGAGAATCCACAGCCGGGTCTGGCTGCACAGCAGGCGGGCCAGCGCGACGCGGCGCTTCTGGCCCTGCGACAGGACGCGGGTCGGCAGATCCTCGCGGCCCTTCAGGCCGATGCGGCGCAGCGCGGCGAGGGCTGCCGATTCGTCGAGGGCGCGGCCGGCGATGGCGGCCGCGCTGCGCAGGTTCTCGAGCGCCGTGAGTTCGTCCTTGATCGTCGGCGCGTGGCCGAGGTAGAGCAGGCGGGCGTGGAATTCGTCGCGCTGCGCGGCGACCGGCCGGCCATCCCAGTCGAGCTGCCCGGCGGCGGCCGGCGCCAGGCCGGCGACGATGCGCAGCAGGCTGGTCTTGCCGGCCCCGTTGGCGCCTTCGATCTGCAGCCACTCGCCGGCGGCCACCGAAAAGTCCACGGCGGAGAAAAGACGGCGGTCGCCGCGGTCGCAGGCAAGGCCGTGGGCTTGGAGCATCGGCAGGTAAAACCGGAAAACGAGGTCCGGCGCATTCTGCCCGACCGCCCCCGGTGGGTAAACTAAACCGGACGGATCAGGGAAGCCGTCCGGCGCGTCTCAGCGGGTGGCGCCGAGGGCCGCGGTGAACATCTGGCGTGTGGCTTGCAGCATGTCCTCGCTGCGCTGGTAATAGGCGGCGGAGTCGAAGCGGCCGGCGCTGCGGGTCACGGTTTCTGTTGTGCGGCCGTCGATGCTGCCGCCGCGTTCGGTCGTGGTACTGCCGTCGGCGACGAGGTTGCGGTCGGAAACCACCGGTTTCTTCAGTTTGACGAGCACGAACTCCGGTTGCGTGGTGCTGACGAAACGATAGGACGTGTTGCCCGCATGCAGGTGATGGAGGCTCGCGCCGCTGGTCCGCGCGGCGAAAATGCGGCTGGAGCCGGAGCTGCCGAGGCTGGCGAAGTCCACGACCATGTTCACCGACAGCAGGTGGACTTCCTGCTTCAGATCGTAGGTCATCATGACTTCCTTCATGCGGGTGTTGGTGCCGAAGGTGAGACCCAGTTGCTTGAGCACGTCGGCGCGTTCTGGATTGTCCATGTAAAGGGGCATGCCGGTGGGGGCGATGAAGACCGACTGGCTGTCCCGGGTCTCGGTGAGCCACGGGGAGGCGTGCTGGGCGGGGGCCAGTTCGGCGTAGTTCCGGGTGGCCTTGAGGGTTTCGAAGGGCACGACTTCGATGCCCATCGCGGTGAAGTCCTGCTGCACC
This sequence comes from Zoogloeaceae bacterium, assembly GCA_015657735.1. Lineage (GTDB taxonomy): Bacteria > Pseudomonadota > Gammaproteobacteria > Burkholderiales > Rhodocyclaceae > Zoogloea. The sequence goes on along the minus strand of SSSX01000531.1, from coordinate 6,340 downwards.
TGCCGGTACAGCCGGTCGACGATGGCCTGCAGGCGGGCGACGTCCGGCGGCGGGATCTGCATCGAGATGGAGGAGGTGCTCGTCGAGCCGCGCCCGCCGATCGCTCCGCCGACGGCCGAGGCTTCCTTGAAGAGCGCGAATTCGACGCTGAAATTGACGATGCCGACTTTCTTCACCTCCTTGAAGTTGCTGGCGCGGGCCGTCTCGACATAGCCCGCCGCCTGGCTCCGGGCCTCGCTGCCGAAGTCGAACGGCGGTGGCAGATCGGCCGGCGCGGCCGGGCCCGGGCCGCCGGTGGCACCGGCGACGCCGTCGCCGACGGTCTTCGCGGCCTCCTTGGCGGCATCCAGCACGGCATCGAACAGGCCGGCCGCTGCCGGCGGCGGCGACAGGGTCAGGCCAAGCGCGAGCAGGGCGGCGATGGTGAGAGGGCGGGAGGATGCGGGCATGGGGACTCCTTGGCAGGGGAAGGACGTGACGATCGTCCGGGCACGCGGGGACTATCGCTCAATTCCAGTCGATTTGCACAGCGCGGTGTCGGCGCGCGGCGTGCGCGATGCCATGCTTGGCGGCGCTGCGGGGGGCGAAAAAAAGCCTGGAACCCGTCGGGTGTCCAGGCCTGCGTGGCGGCGGGACGGCCGTTCAGTGCGTGGTGTTGCCGGCGTAGTGGTCGGCCTGGCCGGCGGGGGACTGCGCCAGCGGCGGGCGGCCGGGGCGGGATGCTCCGCCGTTGGCGGCGTCGGCTTCGGCTTCGCCGATTTCGAGCACGTCCATCACCTGACGCGCCAGCGCGCGGCAGGCGTTGCCGAGGGTCGACGGCAGGCTGTCGGGGATGTGCGTCTGCAGCAGCAGCTTGGAGGCGGACAGGCTGGCGACCGGGTGGAGCAGCCGCTCGCGGTAGTCGCCGAGCAGCTGCGCGACGTTGCGGTCGGCGGCGTCGCGCTGCCAGGCGTTGGTCGGCCACTGCGACGGCAGCGCGTAGGCGTGGGGGAAGATTTCGAGGTCGTGCTGGACGGTGCGCAGGTCTTCGTGGGAGTCGCGGAACGGCAGCACGACGATGTCGCACAGGCCGTCGAGCACGCGGTCCACCTCGGCGCGGTTGCCGCCGCCGTCGATGACGCCGATCCAGCCTTCCATCGTGCGCAGCTTGCCGACGATCTTGTGCAGCGCGTCGTGGGTGCGGCCGTCAGCGGTGACGTAGCGGCGGCCGTCGGGCGACAGCGGCTCGCGCGAGGTGTCGGTGAGCACGCAGGCGGAGCGCTGGCCGAGCAGGCCGAGGCCCTGGCACAGCATGTGCGACAGGGTCGTCTTGCCGGTGCCGCCCTTGTTGCCGATGATGCAGATGATCCGGGACATGTTGGGAACCTCGCTGGATGCCGGGCGCGATGGCGCCATTATTGGCGCTTTAACGGCAGCGGGAGGCGTGGAATTGAGGGTCTATCGCCCGGCAATTCCGTTTTTTGCCAAGGGTTTGGGCGCCGGCGCCGGACCGCCGGGCAGATAGCAGTAGAGGCGCGTGCGGCGCCGGTCGTCCACGTCGAGCACCGCATCGGGCGCAACGCCGTCGACCGGGAAGCTGTTGCTGACCAGCAGCGCGCCCGGCCGCATCTCGGCGCGGGCCTTGTCCCACACCGCGCTCATCGGCACCGGTGACAGGAAGGCGTAGACCAGATCGTAGCCGGACCACGGAATCTTCCAGAAATCCCCCCGCGCCACGCTGACGTTGGCTTGCCGGCGGGCCAGCAGGCGTGACAGCAGGTAGGGCAGCGGCGCGGCCTCGATGCCTTCGCAGCGGCAGTCGGGGCGCAGCCCGGCGAGCGGGCGCAGCAGAGATCCGGTGCCGCTGCCGAGATCGAGCAGGCGCGGCGCCCGATCGCGCGGCAGCAGGGCGGCGACGCGGGCGGCGGTGCGCGGGTTGGACAGGAACAGCGGTACCTGGGTGCGGAAGCTGCTCCAGTAAACCAGCGCCAGCACGACGAAGGCGGCCAGATACCAGCCCGGCGCGATGCGCAGCAGCAGCATGCCGGCCAGTAGCGGCGTGAAGCCCAGATGAATCCAGCGCCACCAGCGGGCGCTGCCGAGCAGCACCGCGCTGCCGGTGGCGGCCAGCGCCTGGACCGCCACCAGCGCCCCCACGCCGGCCGGCAGCAGCCCGCCCTGGCCCAGCGCGAAGGCCAGGCCCCAGCCGGCGAGCTGGGCGAGGAGGGCTTGCAGGGCGGGGGGCATGGGTGGCGTCCGGTGGCGTCGGGGGTGGCGGAATTCTAGCCGCTCGGGGCCGGGCGTAGCGCGTCGGGGCCGGCGGCCAGCCCGGTCTGGCTTACCGGGACGCGTGCACGGCTTGCGGTGAGGCGCGCCGCGCCGTGGGTGCGAATTCATTCGCACGCGGCGGCCGGATGGGGGGCTGCCCCGCATTTGCCGGGGGGTGTGCGACTGAAGTCGCACCTACGGCGGGCGCCGTGCCGTCTCCTCAGGCCACCCGATGCGCTCCCGTGCCCTCCGGACGGCTGGCGTCGTGCCATCGGGCGAGCAGGGCTTCGCGTTTTTCGGCGGCTTTTTTGATCGACCAGGTCTTGATGTGGCCGAAGCCGCGGATGTCGTCGGGGAGGCGCGCGAGCTCGGTGGCGAGCGGCAGGCGGGTGCTGTCGAGGGTGTCGAGGACGAGCGCGATGTCGGCTTCGTACTGGGCGATCAGGGCCCGTTCGGCCTTGCGTTCGGGGTGGTAGCCGAACGGGTCGAAGGGGGTGCCGCGCAGGCGCCGCAGGCGCGCCAGCCAGCGGAAGGCGGTTTCCATCCACGGGCCGAAGGCGATCTTGCGGATGCGTCCGGTGGCCGGGTCGGGGTGGGCCAGGAAGGTCGGCGCGAGGTGGAAGCGCAGGTGGTAGTCGCCTTCGAAGCCGTCGTCGATGCGGGCGCGGAAGGCCGGCTCGGAGAACAGCCGGGCGACTTCGTATTCGTCCTTGTAGGCGAGCAGCTTGAAGTAGTTGTCGGCGACCGCGGTGGCGAGGCGCTGGCTGGCCAGCGGGGCTTCGGCGGCGCGCACGCGGGCCATCAGGTCGAGGTAGCGCCGGGCGTAGGCGGCGTCCTGGTAGTCGGTGAGGATCGCCGCGCGGTGGGCGATGCGTTCGTCGAGGGTTTCGGGCTTGAGCGGGATCACCGGCGCCGGGAAGGCGGCTTTTTCGACGGCGGCGAGGTCGACGGCGGCGCGGCGGCCCCACAGCACGGCCTGACGGTTCATCTCGACGGCGGCGCCGTTGAGGACGATGGCCTTGTCGAGGCTGGCCGCGCTGACCGGCACCCAGCCCTGCTGCCAGGCGTAGCCGAGCAGGAACAGGTTGGTGGCGATGGCGTCGCCCAGCAGCGCGGTGGCGAGGCGGCGGGCGTCGAGGAAGTGGCAGCGCTCGCGGCCGACGGCTTCGGCGATGGCGGCCTGCATCTTGTCGAGCGGGAACTGCCAGTCGGGGTTGCGGGTGAATTCGGAGGTCGGCGTCTCGCTGCAATCGACGACGCCGCGGGTGGCGCTGGCCGACATGCGCGACAGCGCGTCGGTGCTGGCGGTGACGATCAGGTCGCCGCCGATCACGGTGTGGGCTTCGCCGACGGCGATGCGCACCGCGTGCAGGTCGTCGGGGCGGTCGGCGATGCGCACGTGGCTGAACACCGAACCGCCTTTCTGGGCCAGGCCGGTCATGTCGAGCACGGTGACGCCCTTGCCGTCGAGGTGGGCGGCCATGCCGATCAGCGCGCCGATGGTGACCACCCCGGTGCCGCCGACGCCGGTGACGAGGATGCCCCACGGCTGCGCGGTGGACGGCAGCGTCGGCTCGGGCAGCGCGCCGAAGCGCTCGTCGTGGGCGGTGCCGGCCAGCGCGCGGCCTTTCCGCACGCGGCCGCCTTCGACGGTGACGAAGCTCGGGCAGAAGCCGTTCATGCACGAGTAGTCCTTGTTGCAGGCCGACTGGTCGATCTGGCGCTTGCGCCCGAATTCGGTTTCGACCGGCAGGATCGCCATGCAGTTGGATTCGCGGCCGCAGTCGCCACAGCCCTCGCAGACGGCCTCGTTGATGAACACGCGGGTCGCCGGGTCGGGGTAGCGGCCGCGCTTCCTGCGGCGGCGCTTCTCGGCGGCGCAGGTCTGGTCGAAGACCAGCACCGACACGCCGGGCAGGGTGCGCAGTTCGCGCTGGATGGCGTCGAGCTCGTCGCGGTGGCGGATGTCCACGCCGTGCGGAATGTCGGCGACGTGCCACGGGCGCGCGGTGCCGTCGGTGACGAGCACGATCATGCCGACTCCTTCGGCCTGCAGCTGGGCGAGCAGGCGCGGCACGGTGAGTTCGCCATCGACCGGCTGGCCGCCGGTCATCGCCACCGCGTCGTTGAAGAGAATCTTGTAGGTGATGCCGCTGGTCGGCTGGCGGTGGTGGGTCGGGCGGTTGAAGGCCGCCACCGACTGGCGGATCGCCAGCACGCCGGAGTGGAAATAGGTGCCGTCGCCGAGGTTGGCGAAGATGTGCGGCTCGTCGGTGAACGGGGCCTGGCCGACCCACGGCACGCCCTCGCCGCCCATGTGGGTGACGGCCCCGGAGCGCCGGTCGGGCATCAGCGTGACCATGTAGTGGCAGCCGATGCCGGCGGTGGCGCGGCTGCCCTCGGGCACGTGGGTCGACAGATTGTGCGGGCAGCCGGGGCAGAAAGTCGGCACCCGGTCGATGGCGAACACCCGGTGGGCGAGGGTCTGCTCCTTGGCCTTGAGGAAGGCCAGGCGGGTTTCGATGTGTTCGGAGGTGAAGAAGCGCCCGATGCGCCCGGCGATGACCTGCGCGATGAGCGCCGGGTTCAGCTCGCCGGCGGCCGGCAGCAGCCAGTCGCCGTGGTCGACGGTCGGCTTGCCGTCCGGCCCGATGCTCGACAGCAGCGCCCATTCGCCTTTTTCGTCGAACTTGCCGATGACCCGCGGGCGCACGTCCTCGCGCCAGTTGTAGAGCTCCTCCTTGAGCTGGTATTCGATCAGCTGGCGCTTCTCCTCGACCACCAGGATCTCGTCCAGCCCGTCGGCGAAGCGGCGCACGCCTTCGGCCTCGAGCGGCCACACCATGCCGACTTTGTACAGCCGGATGCCGATCTCGGCGGCCAGCGCGTCGTCGATGCCGAGGTCGTCGAAGGCCTGGCGTACGTCGAGATAGCTCTTGCCGGAAGTGATGATGCCGAGCCGCGGCGCCGGCGAGTCGATGACGATGCGGTTCAGGCCGTTGGCCCGGCAGTAGGCCAGCGCGGCATACAGCTTGAAGTGGAGCAGGCGTTTTTCCTGCACCAGCGGCGGATCGGGCCAGCGCAGGTTGAGGCCGCCTTCGGGGAGCGCAAAGTCGGTCGGCAGGACGGTGCTGACGCGCAGCGGGTCGACGTCCACCGAGGCCGACGTCTCGACGGTGTCGGCCAGCGCCTTGAAGGCCACCCAGCAGCCCGACCAGCGCGACAGCGCCCAGCCGTGCACGCCGAAATCGAGGTAGTCCTGGACGCCGGCCGGGGCCAGCACCGGCATCATCATCGACTTGAAATAGTGGTCGGTCTGGTGCGGGAGGCTCGACGACTTGGCGGCGTGGTCGTCGCCGGCGATGGCCAGCACGCCGCCGAACCGGGCGCTGCCGGCGGCGTTGGCGTGGCGGAAGACGTCGCCGCAGCGGTCGACCCCCGGCCCCTTGCCGTACCACATCGCGAACACGCCCTGCACCCGCGCCCGCGGCGACAGCGAAACCTGCTGGCTGCCCCACACCGCGGTGGCCGCCAGATCCTCGTTGATGCCCGGCTGGAAGACGATGTCGTGGCTCTCGAGATGGCTGCGCGCCTTCCACAGGCTCAGGTCGAGCCCGCCCAGCGGCGAGCCGCGGTAGCCGGACACGAAGCCGGCGGTGTTGAGTCCGGCGGCCCGGTCGCGCTCGCGCTGGATCATCAGCAGCCGCACGAGGGCCTGGTAGCCGGTCAGGTAGACGCGTCCGGTAGGGGTGGTGTACTTGTCGTCGAGGCTGGCTGCGCTGCTCGGCGCGTGGAGGGGATCCTGCTCGGCCATGATGGGTTCCTCGCAAAACCGGGGTTCGACCTGCGGACCGGGCTTGGTGGGCGGTGCCGCCGGGGCTGCCGGAGGCAGCCGTCTGCCGTGGGTGGGCAGTTCATTCTTTGGATAGCCGACCCGGCCAGAGGTTGCAAGTTGTCGCGTGCGCGGCGGGGAAGAAGCCGGCGGGCGGTAAGATGCGGAACTTGCCTGGAGGGATGAGCGTGAAGTCGAGCGCCGCGCGCGTCGGAAAGCCCCTGCTGCCGGAAGCGCCGGCGGACGGCGCGCGGCCGTGGC
>SSSX01000530.1 GCA_015657735.1 Zoogloeaceae bacterium | reverse complement strand
GGCACCTCGCAGTGGGGCAGCCGGATCTTCGGCTCGCTGTCCCTCGAACTCTGAACCGATGGGTGTGGCGCGGCGCCTCCTGCTCGGCCTTCTGCTTGCCCTTGCCGGCGGGCTGCCGCTGCCTGCGCTGGCCGCCACGGTGGTGCTCGTCATGTCGGAAGACAGTGCCGCCTTCAGCGAAGCCGCCGAAGCCCTCGCCACCGAACTGCTCAGCGCCGGGCACCGCCCGGTCAGCCTCCTCGTCCCGCTGCGCGCCGAAGACGCCGCCAGCCTCGGCACCCACCCGCTGATCGTCACGCTGGGCACCCGCGCCGCCCAGACCGTCGCCGGCCTCGCCCCGCGCACCCTCGTGCTGCACACGCTGCTGCCGCGCAGCGCCTTTGAAAAACTGCCGATCCGCAGCGAGGACACGCGCCGGGTGTCGGCGGTGTTCATCGACCAGCCGGCCGCCCGCCAGATGGAGCTGCTGCGCATCGCGCTGCCCGACTGGCCGCGGGTCGGGCTGGTGGTCGGCCGCGAGAGCAGCGAGCTCGGCGCCCGCCTGCAGGCCAGCGCGCGCGACAAACGATTGCGCCCGGTGCTCGAACACGCCACCGAGGAGGGCGACCTCTACCCCGCCCTGCAGCGCCTGCTGGCCGAGCCGACGGTGCTGGTGGCGGTCCCCGACGCCACGCTCTACAACAACCGCACGATCTCCAACATCCTGCTCACCGCCTACCACCACCGCTCGCCGGTGGTCGGCTTTTCGCCGGCCTACGTCAAGGCCGGCGCGCTGTTCGCCCTCTACAGCACGCCGGCCCAGATCGGCCAGCAGGCCGGCGAGGCGGCGCGCAGCGGGCTCGCCACCGGCACCCTGCCGCCCCCCGCCGCGCCGCGCCAGTTCCGCATCAGCACCAATCCCTACGTCGCCCGCTCGCTGGGCATCAACCTCGACGACGCCAGCGTGCTGCGCGAACGCCTCGAGCGCACCGAGGGTCAGCCATGATCGGCAGCCGTCTCGACATTCACGCCCGGACGATCCTGATCGCCGTGCTGCCGACGATGGCGATGGCCTCGGTGCTGATCGGCTACTTCACCTCGTCGCGCCTCTCGGACCTCGAAGAAGTCCACATCCAGCGCGGCAAGGCCCTCGCCCGCCAGCTCGCCGCCGCCAGCGAATACGGCGTCTTCTCGGGCAACCTCGAAAGCCTGCGCAAACTCAGCAACGCCATCGTCGCCGAGCCGGACGTGGTCCGCGTGATGGTCATCGGCCCGCACCGCGACGTGCTCGCCGAAAGCGCCTCGTCCGACAGCCCGGCCGGGCGAAGTGCCGGCGCCGCGCTGCGCTTCCGCGAGCCGGTCACCGGTGTCGGCGTCAACATCGAGGATCCGCTCCTCGAAGGCGGCGCGGGCATGCCGCCCCACTCCGCCCCGCGCGGCGAAGTCGTCGTCGAGATGAGCCGCGACTCGCTGCGCGCCGAAGAACGCCGCCTGCTGTGGAATGCCTTCCTGATGGTCGTCGCGGTGTTGATCGCCAGCGTCGGGCTGGCGCTGCGCATGAGCCGCGGCATCTCCGACCCGATCCGGCGCATCGCCTCGACGGTGAGCCGCTTCGCCCAGGGCGACCTGTCGGCCCGCGTGCCGCTCGAAGGCGGCCGCAGCCTGCGCACCCTCGCCGCCGGCGTCAACGACATGGCCAACAAGCTCAACGCCTCGCGCGAAGACCTCCAGCGCCAGATCGACGCCGCCACCCGCGAACTCCTCGCCAAGAAGGACGAAGCCGAACGCGGCAACCGCGCCAAGACCCGCTTCCTCGCCGCCGCCAGCCACGACCTGCGCCAGCCGATGCACGCCCTCGGCCTGTTCGTCGCCGAGCTCGGCCAGCAGCCCCACGCGCCAGACACGCGCCGCCTCGTCGAACAGATCGCTGTCTCCGCCGAGACGATGGAAAACCTGCTCGACAGCCTGCTCGACATCTCGCGCCTCGACGTCGGCGTACTCGACCGCCAGATCAAGCCCTTCCCGCTGCAACCGCTGCTCGAACGCATCGACGTCGATTACCGCCGCGAAGCCGATCTGCGCGGCCAGCGCCTGCGCCTGCGTCCCACCAGCCTGTGGGTCGAGAGCGATCCGCTGCTGCTCGAACGCATCCTCCACAACCTGATCAGCAACGCGCTGCGCTACGCCCCCGGCGGCACCATCCTGCTGGCCTGCCGCAAGCGCGGCCGGCGGGTGCGCATCGAGGTCCGCGACAACGGCCCCGGCATCGCCGCCGAAGAGCAGGAGGCGATCTTCCAGGAATTCGTCCAGCTCGATAACCCGGAACGCAACCGGGCCAAGGGCCTCGGTCTCGGCCTGGCCATCGTGCGCCGCCTGACCGACCTGCTCGACCACCCGCTGTTCCTGCACTCGGCCCCCGGCCAGGGCGCGCTGTTCGCGGTCGAACTGCCGGCCGCCGCGCCCGGCGTCGCCGTCGAGGGCGGCCACCCGACCCCCGGCCAGGCCCTCAACGGGTTGCACGTGGCGCTGGTGGACGACGACGAACTGGCCCTCGCCGGCACCGTCGGGCTGCTCGAATCGTGGGGCTGCCAGGTCACTGCCGCCGACAGCCAGTCCGCCATCCTCGCCGCCCTCGAGGCCGCCGGCACCCCGCCGGACATCATCCTCAGCGACTACCAGATCGCCGGCACCACCGACGGCCTCGAGATCATCCGTCAGCTGCGCCAGCGCTTCGGCCGGCCGATCCCCGCCGTGATCCTCAGCGGCGACACCTCGACGGCCACCGCCGGCACCGTCCAGCAGGCCGACATTCCGCTGCTCCACAAACCCGTGCGGCCCGCCAAGCTGCGCGCCCTGCTGCAGCGCAAAACCCAAGGCTGATGCAGGCTGGCAAGGCTTCGGTTAAGATGGACAATTAATTCGATAACCACACAAGGGGAGAGCGATGAGCACCGAAAACAAGGCCCAGGATCCACTCGAATTCATGCGCAGCATGTGGAGCAAGATGGGTTTCAGCCTTCCCGGCATGGTCACGCCGACCCTCGACGTGGACGAACTCGACAAGCGCATCGCCGACATGAAGGCCGTCGAGAACTGGCTCAAGATGAACCTCAGCTCGCTGCAGATGGCCACCCAGGGCCTCGAGATGCAGCGCGCCACGATCGCCGCGATGCAGGCCATGAGCAAGGTCGCGGCCGAAGGCGGCAGCCCCGACAGCACCCAGGCCAACCCCTTCACCAACGGCATGTGGCCGTGGACCACGCTGATGCAGAACGCCACCGGGCAGGCCAAGGCCGCTACCCCGGCGCCGGCCGCTGCTCCCGCCAAGCCCAAGGCCAAGGACAGCAAGTAAGCCTGCGGCCCCGGCGCCCGCCGGGGCCATCCGCGCCACCGCCCGTTCCGGGCGCCTCAGACCCGCACGGCGCCGAGCGCGGCCAGCCAGGCCGTCAGCGTGGCCGCCGCCGCCACCGTCGTCGCCGAGATCAGCCGGGCCACTCCGGCGCCATCGCCGCCCATCCGCATCGCCAGAATGTAGGCCGACGACGCCGTTGGCAGCGCGGCGAAGACCACCGCCATTTCAAACGCCACGCCGGCCAGCCCGAACCACCGCGCCAGCCCCCACGCCAGCGCCGGCAGCGCGACCAGCTTGACCGCGCACAGGTAGACCGTGCCGAGGCGCCCGCCCTCGCGCGCGCCGGCCCGCAGCGCGGCGCCCACCGCCAGCAGGCCGAGAGTCACCGCCGCGTCGGCGAGACGCTGCAGAAACGGGAACAGCGGCGCCGGCAGCTGGGCGCCGGAAAAATTGAAAGCCAGTCCGGCCAGCGTCGCCAGGATCAGCGGATTGCGCGCCAGCTCCCGCCCCAGCCGCCCCTGCCCGTGCCGCGCCAGCATCGCCACCGCCGCCATGTTGGCGAAGGGCACCATCGCGCCGCACAGGGCCCCCATCGTCGCCACCCCGGCGGCGCCGGCCAGCTTGCCGGCCACCGCGATGCCGATGTAGGTATTGAAGCGATAGGCGCACTGCAGCCGCGACGCGAAGGCGATCGCATCGAGCCCGATCAGACGCCGGCCGGCCAGGCCGAGCAGCAGGCCGCCGGCCATCGTCAGCAAGCCCACCGCCAGCAGCGGCCCCATCGCGCCGACATCGACCGACGAGCGGGCCAGGGCCTGAAAGAGCAGCGCCGGAAACAGCACGAAATAGACCAGCTTTTCGACGCCCGGCCAAAAGCCCTCGCCGAGCCCGAAAAAGCGCCGCAGCAACGCGCCGACGGCAATCAGCGCGAAGTCCGGCAACAGGAGCAGGAAGCTCTGCATCACGCAGGCGGAGGGGAAAGGACGGCCGGCACCATGCCGCCAGTGTGCCGCAGCGCGGCCGGCGACGGGGCCGGACTATTCGTACTTGCGCAGGTCGTCGATCACCTTGCCGTCGTTGGCGAGGCTGCCGGCGGCGCACAGGCACACCTCGCCGCGCAGCTTGGTGAGTTCGCGGATCGAGGCGGCGATGGCCTCGGCGAGCCCGGCCGGCGGCGCATCGACCTCGCAGTGCAGGGTCATGCGATCGTTCAGATCGGGGTTGTCCACCACCAGCCGGCCACGTCCGACTTCGGGGTGGCGCTTGAGCACCGCGGCGACCTGCCCCGGATGGACGAACATGCCCTTCACCTTGGTCGTCTGGTCGGCGCGGCCGAGCCAGCCCTTGATGCGCACATTGGTGCGACCGCAGGGCGAGGCGCCGGGCAGAAGCGCCGACAGGTCGCCGGTGCCGAAGCGGATCAGCGGGTAATCCGGATTGAAGCTGGTGACCACCACTTCGCCGACTTCCCCGGCCGGCACCGGGTCGCCGGTGCCCGGACGGACGATCTCGAGCAGCACGTCCTCGTCCACCACCAGCCCTTCGCGCGCCGGCGTCTCGAAGGCGATCAGGCCGATATCGGCGGTCGCGTAGGCCTGATAGGCCTGGATGCCGCGGGCGGCCAGGGCGTCGCGCTGGCTGGGTGGAAAGGCTTCGCCGGAAACAAACGCTTTTTTCAGGCAATCGAGCTTCACGCCGAGCTCTTCGGCCTTGTCGAGAATGATGCGCAGGAACGACGGCGTGCCGGCGTAGGCGTCGGGCCGCAGGTCGGCCATCGCCGCGACCTGCTGTTCGGTCTGCCCGACTCCCGCCGGAAAGACCGTGCAGCCGAGCGCATGGGCCGCCGTCTCCATCATCGAGCCGGCCGGCGTGAAGTGGTAGGAAAAGGTGTTGTGCACCAGGTCGCCGGCGCGGAAGCCCGCCGCGTAGAAAGCCCGCGCCAGCCGCCAGTAATCCTTGCGCGCGCCTTCCGGCTCGTAGAGCGGCCCCGGCGAGGCGAAGACGCGGGCGCAGCCGGCGCCCCACTTCACCGCCGCGAAGCCGCCGAACGGCCGCGCGGCCTTCTGCAGTTCGAGCAGTTCGGACTTGCGGATCACCGGCAGCGCCGCCAGCGCCGCGCGGGAGGTGACGGCCGCCGGGTCGACGTCCTTCAGCAGCGCCGCGAAGGCCGCGGTGTGCGCCCGCGCGTGG
>SSSX01000529.1 GCA_015657735.1 Zoogloeaceae bacterium | reverse complement strand
GCGTCCGGCGTGAAATGCACGAAGCCGTTGGCGTCGACGAAACCGCTGCCGTGGCGGAGGTGGGTCAGGCCGGTGATGGTCAGCTCGCGGCCCGGGATGCCGCCCAATGTGTCGTTGGCCAGCAGATCGGTGGAATTGACGATGATCTCGGTGTCCTCGTACCCGCCGAGTCCATCCCGGCTGGCTTCCACCGCCGTCTTGTCGTCGACACGGGTGACGATCAGGGACAAGTGGTCGTTTCCGCTGGCCTCAACCAGAATCCCTTCGGGCATGGACGTGACGCGGCTGCCATCGACGTCGGCTTCGAGATCGGGACTGGCCAGTTGCCTGCGCGTTCCGTTCCGCGTGAAGGTGCCCATCGCGTAATTGAGCTCGGTCACGCCCGATGCGTCGAGTCCCTGCACTTCGCCGGCGTCCTGCTGGCCATCCTGATCGAGATCCCGCCACAGCTTGAGTTCATTCCAGACCGGATCGGCGGCCGTCAGCTTGCCGTCGTAATTGGCATCCACCCAGGCCATCCCGGCCAGCCCGCGGCGCGACAATGCAACCGCGCCATTCGAGAAGAGTTCTTTGCCGCCGTCGAACTGACCGTTGTAGTTCCGGTCCAGCACCAGCAGCGCGTCGTCGCCCTTGACCCAGGCGGTCCGTTTCAAATAGCCCGAATCGTCCACGTCGAAGGCGACGCCGTGGCTACGGTCGCGCGTCTCGATGCCGTCGCCGTCCAGATCGAGCGCGACCGGGCGGAAGGTTTGGGTGGCGCCGGTCAGCGGCGCGGCCAGCTGCCCGTCGCGGCCAGCCCGCGCCTCCTCGGTCAGGCCGGCCTTCGGATCGCCGGCCTCGCTCTGCAGCCTGGCGGTGCTGACCTCCCACAGCGGAGCGATGGCGCCGCGCGACACCGCCGAGCGGATCATGCCTTCGACGATGGACTGGTAGGACTCGGGGCTGCCGGCTTCCGCGTTGTAGGGGCGGCCGCTGGTGTCGAAGCGGAGCTGAGGGTGGCGCTCGGTGCCGGTGAGCGGATCGATGTCGGTGTAGCGGTAACCGCTCATGTCGTAACCGACCGACGGCAAGCGGTTGGGGATGACGCCCAACTGGCTGCCCGGATTCTGCTGGCGTTCGCGCTCGATCAGGGAGTTCAAGACCGTCAGCACGCTGTTCATCACGCCTTCGACGGCCTCCTTGCCGCCGGTTTCGCCCGCCGCCTGGTAAGCGATATTGTTGCCGTCCCACACGTAGCGGCCGTTGCCCCACGG
>SSSX01000528.1 GCA_015657735.1 Zoogloeaceae bacterium | reverse complement strand
GTAGGTATCCATCGGCTTGCCGGCGACTTCCTTGGCCCAATGCAGATCCGCGGCGAACGGGAAAGTCTGCGCGGTCGGCAGGACGAGGTAATCGTATTTCTGGAACAGCTTCTGCAGCGCGGCATACCAGGCGCTGCGCTGGACCGTGGCCTGCCACACCGCGGCGCCGCTCAGATTCAGGCCGCCTTCGATCTCCCAGACCACCTCGGGCTTCATCAAGGCCCGCTTGGCGGGGTCGGCATAGAGCTTGCCGGCGAGTCCGGCGATGGTGAAGTGGCGCAAGGTCAGCCAGGTCTGCCACAGCGTTTCCATCGAGAAGTCGGGCATCGCCTCCTCGACGACGCAACCGACCGCTTCGAAGCCCTTGAGGGCCGACGCGCACAGGTCGAGGACGCCGCTTTCCATCGGCAGGTAACCGCGGTAGTCGCCCATCCAGCCGATGCGTGTCCCCTTGAAATCGCGCTTCAGCGAGTGGGCGAACATCGACGGGTCTTCCTTGATCGACAGCGGCGTGCGCGGGTCGTAACCGGCCTGCACCGAGAGCAGCATGGCCAGATCGGTGACGGTCCGCCCCATCGGGCCTTCGTACCCCATCTGCTGGAAAAAGACTTCGCCGGTCGGCCCGAACGGCACCCGCCCCTGCGACGGCCGAAAGCCGAAAACGTTGTTGTAGGCGGCCGGGTTGCGCAGCGAGCCCATCATGTCGCTGCCGTCGGCCACCGGCAGCATCCGCGTGGCCAGCGCCACGGCAGCCCCGCCGCTGCTGCCGCCGGCGTTCCGGCCCTGGTCGTAGGCGTTCAGGGTGGTGCCGAAAACCGCGTTGTAGGTGACCGAGCCCATGCCGAATTCCGGCGTATTGGTCTTGCCGATCAGGATGGCGCCCTGTTTGCGCACCCGCTCGACGATGATCGAGTCGGCCTTGGGAACATAGTCCTTGAACAGCGGCGAACCCTGCGTCGTGCGGATGCCGGCGGTTGCCGTCAGATCCTTCGGCGCCTGCGGCATGCCGTGCATCCAGCCGAGGTATTCGCCGCGCCGCAACTGCGCATCGCGCTGGTCGGCCTCCTTCAGCAGTTCATCGCGGTCGCGCAGCGAAACGATGGCATTGACTTTGGGATTGACCCGGTCGATCTGGTCGAGAAAGGCAAGCATCACCTCGCGGCAGGAAACCTGGCGGTGGCGTATCCAGCTCGACAACTGCAGCGCGTCGGCCATGACGATATCGCCCGCAGCGGCTTTGCCGCGCGCCAGCGCCGCGCCGCCCGGCAAGGTCAGGGCGGCGGCGGCAAGGCCCGAACCGACGAGAAAATTACGGCGCCCGGGGGCGGGCGGCAAGGCGTCCTGTTGTTTCATGCTGTCTCCTCCTGTTGATTTATGGGACGCAAATTTATGGGCACGCACGCCGGCAAACAAGCGCATAATTATCATTAGCGTAATGCGTTACGCGCATCAAAACCGGAACGGCATCATGGATACGCGAAAGCTCAAACATTTCATCGCCTTGGCGGAGCATTGCAGCTTTCACCGTGCAGCCGATGCCGTGCATCTGAGCCAGTCCGCGCTCAGCCGCAGCATCCAGTCGCTCGAGGAGGAGCTCGGCGTCAGCCTGTTCGACCGTTCCGGCAACCGGACCAAGATCACGCCGGCGGGCACCGTCCTGCTCGGCAATGCCCGCCGGCTGCTGCTCGATACGCACGAGTTGATGCGCGAGATGGCCCTGTTCCACGAAGGGAATGTCGGCTCGATCGCCCTCGCCGTCAGCCCGACCCCGGCCTCGGTCTTCCTCGCCCCCTATCTGGCCGAGGTGTCGCGCAAACGGCCGGGCCTGCGCCTCGACACCTGGATCGGCCGAACCCCCGAACTGGTCGATGCGATCCGCAACGAGAAATACGACGTCGCGATCGTCGACGCCAGCGCCATCGTCGATCCGGATGGGCTGACGGTCGAGCATCTGGCCAGTCTGGAGGGCGGCTTCTTGGTCCGCCACGATCACCCGCTGGCCGGCACGAGCCGCTGCACGCTGAAGGATATCGGCCAGCATCCCGTCACCTGCTCGCCCGTCAGCGACGATCTGGCCCGCCGCCTGGTCGACCGCTTCGGGCCGGGCGGCCACCCGGCCCGCCTGGTCACCTATTTCTGCGACAGCTACCATGTCCAACGCGACCTGGCGCTGTCCAGCGACACGGTCGCCATGAGCACCCTCGCTGCCATGCAACCGGAACTCGGTGCCGGCCGACTGGTGCGCCTGGTGGTCGACGACGACGCGCCACTCCTCGGCCACTATGCCCTGGTCCGCCTCACCGCCCGCTCGGTGTCGCCGGCGCTGGCCGATTTATGTGTGTACGCCCGCGATCATTTCGAACGCCTGTCGCGTGAAGGACGGCAGGGGAATGAAGGCAAATGAAGGCGGCGGCGCAGCGTCGGACGCCGGCCGGCAAAGCGGACGACCGCCGTCAGCGTGATTTCCGCAGCTGGCCGTGCTCGACCGACGGCAGCGTGCCGAACAGGGCCCGGTAGTCCCGCGCGAAATTGCCGAAGTGCCAGAAGCCCCAGTGCGCGGCGGCCTCGGATACCGTCGCGCAGTGCCGCAGCATGGCGCGGACGCCGTTGAGGCGCACGATCTTGATGAAATCCAGCGGCGTGCAGCTGAGGCCGACCTGAAAGCAGTTCTGCAGCGTGCGGCGGCTCACGTTCAGCGTGTCGCACAGCGCCTGGATGCTCGGCGGGCTGTCGGGCGTGCCGACCACGATGTCCCGCACGTTCTTGATGAGCTTCAGGCGCTGCGCGCTGCTCATGCGCACCGTCTCGGTATCGATGCGGGTCAGCATCGTGTCGATGAAGGCATTGGCCACCGACTGCCCCAGCGAGCGCAGGAGATATTCGCTTTCCAGGGTCTGCGGTGCGCGCTCGGCCATCAGCGAGATGCCGGCAATGAAGCTGCGCAGCGCGGCAATGCTTTTCTCATCGACCCTGAGCAGTTGCGGCCTTTCGAGAATCGCGGCGATTTTTTCCGCTTCGGAACGGCCGAGCTGATCCAGCAGATCCGACGCCCGGATGACGATGCCCGACATCACCAGGCCTTCCGGCGAGAGGTATTCGAATCCGCTTCGCCCGGCAAAACAATGCAGCGCCGCCGCCGACATCGATTCGCCGCAGAAATGGCCGTCGCCATCGTAAGCCAGGGGCAGGCCGATTGCGACGATATCCGGCGGCATTGCGCCGGTCTGGAACAGCGTGCTGCTGGTCGTCTCGAAAAACAATTGAAGATGCGGGAACTGGAGTTCCCGGAATTCCCCTTTGAAGGCGCCCGCGGAGAGCTGCGAGTACTGCTGCTGCCAGCCCTTCAACTGCGCCGCCTGCTCTTCCAGATCCGACGTGCTGACCGAGCGGATGTGGTTTTCACATTGCGCCGGAGTCGCTGAAAGGGGGTGCCGCTTAAGGGACGCTTCGCTCATCTCGAATTCCTTGAGTCGGGAATACAGTATCACGATAAATCGCCGCCGCAAGTGGTGTTCGCGGTGATCGCATGCGGCCCGAACCGCCATCGCCGACTTGCCGATTTTGGACAGCACGCCCGGCCACGCGCTCGCCGAGGCGCCCGAAAGAACGCCCTCACGCGCGTGTTTTCACCTATCAATCAGTCACTTGACTATCGACCGCAGGTCTGCCGATTCGCGATAGCGGCGTATCCGGCGCCGGCTTAACGTTACGTAAGGCCGCGGAACGAGATACGCCGGCCCCAATATCGATAACAAGGAGACAATGGTGATCAAGTTTCAAGGCGGCGGCTTGCGCGTCACGCGTTTTGTCGCATTGGGGATGGCTTCGACCGTCCTTCTGAGCTTTCCGTGCCGGGCTGCCGATCAGTCCGGCGCGGTCAACGCGGCCCCGGGCTATTCGATGACGGGTAATGTGTCCTTCAACAGCGATTACGTCTGGCGGGGCCTGACCCAGACATTCGGCGGGCCGGCGCTGCAATTCGGCGTCGACCTCAAACATGCCTCCGGCGTATATGCCGGCTTCTGGGCCTCCAACGTTTCGGAGAAATGGGTTCCGGGCGCAAATATCGAAACGGACTATTACGTTGGCTACCGGACCGGGCTCGGCTCGCTGCTCACGCTCGACCTCAATCTGCTTTATGTCTACTACCCCGGCGGCGATTACCGGAAGGCGCTGGACGGAAAAACCTTCACACGTTCGACGCCGAATACGCTGGAGCCGTCCGTCGGGATCAGCTATGACTGGCTGTCGGTGAAGTACGGGCGCACGCTGTCGCGCTTCTATGGCTGGAACGTCAATAATTCGGCGCCGGGCGTATTCTCGGCGGAAGATCCGCAGGCGGGCGTGACCGGGTCGACCCGCGGTTCCCAATACGCCGAGCTGGGCGCGTCCTGCGATGTGATGGAATCGGTCAATGTGTCGCTGCAGCTCGGGCGGGAATGGATCGCCCACAGCACCGGCCTCAACTGGTCCTACGCGCGGATCGGCGTGAACAAGACGCTGGCCGACAACTGGAGTCTGGGGCTGTCGGTGTGGGCCACCACCCGCCCCGATGCGTTCAAGAACTATGCGGCGCTCACCGGCAACGGCGACACCGACAGCGTGGCGCGGACCCGTGCGGTCGTTTCGATCGCGCGTGCGTTCTGACCCTGGAGGATTGGCATCAATGGAATTTGAAAAGCACGGGCAGCACGTCGGCAGCGTGACGCACCACGAACTCAGCAAGACCCTCGGCACCTGGCAGCTGTGGGGCATCGCGGTCGGGCTGGTGATCTCCGGCGAGTATTTCGGGTGGAGCTACGGCTGGGCCGCCGCCGGCACGCTGGGCTTCTTCGTGACGGCAATCTTCATCGCCGCGATGTACACGACCTTCATCTTCAGCTTTACCGAGCTGACCACCTCCATCCCCCACGCCGGCGGACCCTTCGCGTACGCGCGCCATGCCTTCGGTCCATTCGGCGGCTATCTGGCCGGGACGGCGACGCTGGTCGAGTTCCTGTTCGCGCCGCCGGCGATCGCGCTGGCGATCGGTGCCTACATGAACGTGCAGTTCCCGGAGCTCGATCCCAAGCACGTGGCGGTCGGCGCCTACCTGGTGTTCATGGGGCTCAACATCGTCGGGGTGCAGATCGCGGCCACCTTCGAACTGGTGGTGACGCTGCTGGCGATCTTCGAACTGCTGGTCTTCATGGGCGTGGTGGCGCCGGGTTTCTCGGTCAGCAATCTGATGAAGGGCGGCTGGGCCGGCCACGACAGTTTCAGCGTCGACGCCATTCCGGGCATCTTCGCCGCGGTCCCGTTCGCGATCTGGTTCTTCCTGGCCATCGAGGGCGTGGCGATGGCGGCGGAAGAGGCCAAAGACCCGAAGCGCTCGATCCCCATCGCCTACACCACCGGAATCCTCACCCTGCTCGTCCTGGCCATCGGCGTGATGATCTTTGCGGGTGCGGCCGGCGACTGGACCCAGCTGTCGAACATCAACGATCCGCTGCCCAAGGCCATGAAGTACATCGTCGGCGAGAACAGCGGGTGGACCCACATGCTGGTGTGGCTCGGCATGTTCGGCCTGATCGCGTCCTTCCACGGGATCATCCTCGGCTACTCGCGGCAGATCTTCGCGCTGGCCCGCGCCAGCTATCTGCCGCAGTGGTTCGCCGAAGTGCATCCGCGCTTCAAGACGCCGCACCGGGCGATCCTGTCCGGCGGCGTGGTCGGGATCGCGGCGATCTACAGCGACGAGCTGATCCAGTTCGGCGGCCAGACGCTGACCGCCAACATCGTCACCATGTCGGTGTTCGGCGCGATCGTGATGTACATCGTCAGCATGCTGTCGCTGTTCAAGCTGCGCAAATCCGAGCCCGGCATGGAGCGGCCGTTCAAGGCGCCGTTCTATCCCTTCTTCCCGCTGTTCGCGCTGCTGGGTGCGGTGGTCTGCCTGGCCACGATGATCTACTACAACGGCGCGGTGGCCGCGGTCTTCTTCGGCCTGCTGGTGGTCGGCTACGTGATCTTCGTGGCCGTCAAACCGCAGCGCGAGACCGCGCCGCTGGACGACATGCTCGAATCCGCGGAAGAGATGCAACTGGAGCGCCAGCTCACGTCGAAGGCCAAGGCCTAACCGTGCGGGGGCCGGGCACGTTCCCGGCCCCAGCGCAGAGAAGCAAGGAACACGCCATGCCGAAGTATTCACACACTGTCGATCAGAAGGTCTATCGATTCCACGATCTGCGCGATCTGCTCGCCAAGGCCTCGCCGGCCCGTTCCGGCGACACCCTCGCCGGTGTCGCGGCGGCCGACTACGAGGAACGGGTCGCCGCCCAGATGGCGCTCGCCGAGGTGCCGCTGGCGCAATTCCTGTCGGAAACCGTGATCCCCTACGAGGAGGACGAAGTCACCCGGCTCATCATCGACCGGCATGACGCGGAGGCCTTCCGGCCGGTCGCCCATCTGACCGTCGGCGACTTCCGCAACTGGCTGCTGTCCGATCTGGCCACCGAAGAAACGCTGGCCCGCCTCGCGCCCGGCCTGACGCCGGAGATGGCGGCGGCGGTGTCGAAGATCATGCGGATTCAGGATCTCATTCTGGTGGCGAAGAAGTGCCGCGTCGTCACTGCGTTCCGCACCACGGTCGGCCTGCCTGGCCGGCTGTCCACGCGCCTGCAGCCCAATCACCCGACGGACGATCCGGCCGGCGTGTCGGCGAGCGTCGTCGACGGGCTGATGTACGGCAACGGCGACGCGGTGATCGGCATCAATCCGGCCACCGACAACGTCGGCGCGGTGATGACGCTGATCCACATGCTCGATGCGGTGATCCGGCGCTACGAGATTCCGACCCAGTCCTGCGTGCTGACCCACGTGACGACCAGCATCGAGGCGATCAACCGGGGCGCGCCGCTCGATCTGGTGTTCCAGTCGATTGCCGGAACGGAAGCGGCGAACCGGAGTTTCGGCATCAACCTCGGGATTCTGCGCGAGGGCTACGCGGCGGCGCGTTCGCTCGGGCGCGGCACCGTCGGCCACAACGTGATGTATTTCGAGACCGGCCAGGGCAGCGCGCTGTCGGCCAACGCCCACCACGGCGTCGATCAGCAGACCTGCGAGGCGCGCGCCTACGCGGTGGCGCGGGAGTTCTCGCCGTTCCTGGTCAATACCGTGGTCGGCTTCATCGGGCCGGAATATCTGTACGACGGCAAGCAGATCATCCGCGCCGGCCTCGAGGATCACTTCTGCGGCAAGCTGCTCGGCGTGCCGATGGGCTGCGACGTGTGCTACACCAACCACGCCGAGGCCGACCAGAACGACATGGACATGCTGTTGACCCTGCTCGCGGTAGCCGGCATCAACTTCGTGATGGGCATTCCCGGTTCCGACGACGTGATGCTGAACTACCAGACCACCTCCTTCCACGACGCGCTCTACGTCAGGAAAGTCCTCGGCGCCCGGCCGGCGCCCGAGTTCGAAGCCTGGTTGCAGCGGGTCGGCATCTTCTCCGGCGACGCGAAAATCCTCGCCGACACGGCCCCGGGACTCTTCCTCGACGGCATCCGCAAGCTGGGAGTCTGACATGAGCGATATCGTTACCCCGAACATGTGGCAGGTGCTGACGCGCTTCACCCAGGCCCGCATCGGACTCGGGCGGGCCGGCACCAGCCTGCCGACCCGCCCCCACCTCGAATTCCAGTTCGCCCACGCGCGGGCCCGCAATGCGGTGCATCACCCGCTCGACGAGCAGGCGCTGCGCGTGGCGCTGGAAGCGCGGGGCTGGCCGAGTTTCATGGTGCGCAGCGCCGCGCCGGACCGCGCGACCTATTTGCAGCGGCCGGATCTCGGGCGGATTCCGTCGGACGCCTCGACCGCGCAACTGACCACGTTTTCGGATGCCGGGGCGGAGTTCGACATTGCGATCGTGGTGGTGGACGGGCTGTCCGCGTTCGCCATCGAACAGAACGCCCTGCCCTTTCTCGACATCCTGATGCCCGAGCTCGTCAGCCGGCAGCTCACGCTTGCACCGATCGGCATCGTCCGCCAGGGCAGGGTCGCCATCGGCGACCCGATTGCCCGCGCCCTGGGCGCCAGGCTGGTGATCGTCCTGATCGGCGAACGGCCCGGACTGAGCTCGCCCGACAGCATGGGAATCTATGTCACCTGGTCGCCGCAGCAGGGCACCACCGATGCGCAGCGCAACTGCATCTCGAACGTGCGCAAGGACGGCCTGGACTACGGCGAGGCGGTCCACAAGCTGAGCTGGCTGGTCTCCGAAGCCTTCAAACGCCAGCTCTCCGGCGTGATGCTGAAGGACGAGACGGCGTCGCCACCGCAACGTCTGGGCCGGACGGGCCACAACTTTCTGCTCGAGTAGTCCGCGAGTCATCGATGTCGCCGGTTTGGGGTTGAGGACCTCCCCCTCAACCCCTTTTTTCCTTCCCGGCTCTCGGGCTACGGCCCCTCCACCGGCGGCCTCAGTCGGCGCCCGCGCCGTTCGCCAACGGATAATCGGTGTAGCCCGCGGCGCCCGGCGAATAGAAGGTGTTCTTGTCCGGGACGTTGAGCGGCGCGCCGTGACGGAAGCGTTCCGGCAGATCGGGATTGGCCAGGAAAGCGCTGCCGAATACCGTCGCGTCGGCGCGGCCATCGGCCAGCGCGGCCTCCGCCTTGGCCTGGTCCAGTCCGCCGCCGATCAGATAGGCGCCGCTAAAGCGCGGACGCAGCAGCGCGTGGTAATCGACCTTGGCGCCGAACAGCGCGACATGCAGGTAGGCCAGATCGAGGCCGCGCAGGTGCTCGACCAGATAGCTGAAGGTTTCCTGCGGATTGGCGTCGACGATGTCGTTGAAACCCATTTCGGGCGAAATCTTGATCCCGACGCGATCCCCGCCCGCCTCGGCGACCATCGCCGCCAGCACCTCCAGCACGAAGCGGGCGCGATTCTCGACCGCGCCGCCGTACTGATCGTGGCGCTGATTGCTGCCGGAGGACAGGAACTGTTCGGGCAGGTAGCCCGACGCGGCGTGCAGCTCGACGCCGTCGAAACCCGCGGCCAGCGCGCGGCGGGTGGCCAGGCGGTAGTCGTCGATGACGCCGGCGATGTCGTCCACGCTGAGTTCGCGCGGGGTGACGAAATCCTGCAAGCCGCTGGCCGTCCACGTCTGGCCCGCCGGCCTGATCGCCGACGGCGCAAGCGGCTGGGCGTCGCCCGGCAGCAGCGACGGATGCGAGATGCGCCCGCAGTGCATCAGCTGCATGAAGATCCGGCCGCCCCTGGCATGGACCGCCGCGGTCACCTTCTGCCACGCCGCCACCTGCGCATCGGTCTCGATGCCCGGCGTGCGCACGTAGCCCTTGCCCAGCGCCGACGGAAAAACGCCTTCGGTGATGATCAGACCGGCGCCGGCGCGCTGGCTGTAATAGGTGGCGACCAGATCGCCCGGAATGCCGTCGTCGCCGGCGCGCGAGCGGGTCATCGGCGCCATGATCAGGCGATTGTGCAGCGTCAGGCGGCCGACACGAACAGGGGTGAAGAGCGGGCTCATGGTGTGATCACTCGGTGCAGTTGAGATGGAGCCATCATCCTCCACTGCCGATTTGCGATAAAGTGGCAAAAATCGAAATGATTGATCCATCCGTGGAGCAATGTAAGTGGAACTCCTGAACGACATGGCCTTGTTCGTCGAGGTCGTCAAGGCGCGGGGCTTTCGGCATGCGGCGGAAGCGGTCGGGATCCCCAACTCGACGGTGTCCCGCCGGATCAGCAGTCTGGAAAAGGCCATCGGGCTGCGCCTGCTGCACCGGACGACGCGCCGCATCGAGCTGACCGAAGCCGGCCAGATCTACTTCGAGCGCTGCAAACGCATCGTCGATGAAGCGCGGCTGGCGCATGAGCAGCTCGGGGAACTGCTGGCGCAACCGAGCGGTGTGCTGCGCGCGTCGCTGCCGGTGGATTTTGCGAACACCTACCTGGCGCCGCTGATCGCCGAGTTTGCGCGCCTGTATCCGGGCATCAGCTTCGACTTCGACCTGACCCCACGAGTCGTCGATCTGGTCGCCGAGCCCTTCGATGTGGCCATCCGCATGGGCACACAACCCGATTCGAACCTGATCGCCCGCCAGCTGGCCAACCTG
>SSSX01000527.1 GCA_015657735.1 Zoogloeaceae bacterium | reverse complement strand
TGCAGCGGCGCACCAGGTGCTGCGCGTCCGATCCCGATACGCGCGTGTCGAAGCGCACATACGAGACGTCATCGCTGGGACCGTTCAGAGCTGCGATGTCGCAGGCCAAGCACGCATCGCCCTTCTTGGGCTTCACTTCGCGGATGCGATTGAGGTACCCGGGGCCGGTAATGTGCAGATCGAAGTAGGACTTTTCGGTGGAAGTGGTCATGGTGAATCTCCTGAAGAACTAAAGAGGCGGAGACACACCCGACCCAGGCGGGGAAGGTGTGGAACCCCCGCGTGGGTTAATGGAACAGCTTGGTGGCATCGCCATCGGAAACCGATGGGCGTTCGCGCGTGGATGCCGGTGCGAACTGGGATGATCAACGCGGCCGGAACCGCGTCGTAGCCTTGAGGATCGTGGCTACCTGGGCATGCTGCTGACGGGAGTCAGCGGAACATGGTGGGAAGCCTGGGGGTGGGGCGGCACGCGCGCGAGCAGAAATTGGTATTCGTCAATGCCCGCATTGGTGGTGCTTCAGTGATGAAGCGCCCCAGACGCGAGGGACAGCGACTTGTCGTCTTTTTCTGGGGCCGGCAAGAAGCAGCTGTTCCTGCTGCTTCGGGCTGAAAGGCAGGCGACACCAGCCCCTCACCGCTGCCTGTCCCTCGCCGTTGAAGAGTTGCAGGTGATTTACACCAGCCCTTCCTGCTCCACCGTAAAGCCCGCCTCGACTACAGCTTCACCGAGTTCTGACCACCCCGCTGCAACTGCAAAATGCTGCATACGTCCCAGAACATAAGGCGTCGCCTTGCGTCGCATATTGGCAGGAACGTCGTCGGGATGCATCCTCCAGGGGTGCAGTGTGTGGCCGGCTGCGCGCGCTTCCCGCGCCAGTGTCGCGGCAATCCGGAAGCCACCCTCGTCAACGTCGCCCCAGTGGAAGATAGGTGTTCTTTCGGGCACCTCCCGCAGGATTCGGCCATACATCGCCCGCAAGGCTGGTGACGGCATTCCGGCAGTGTAGATGAGCAGTACGTCCTCGGCGCAAATGCGCTTAGCTTCGCTGTGAAACGTCGTCAGATTCTCGATGGTCATTACCTGGCGCGGAACACTACCCAATCCAAGCACGGAGGCGGCTGGTAGCCCACCATAAGGTGTATCCAGGCAGGCCGTCACTCGTTTCCGCCTGACGATCACATTGCCAGCAAGCAGCGCGGGATGCTCCTCACGGAACAGGCCCAGCTCCTCCCATACAGCCACAGGCTCGCGGGGTACCGCTTCAACGCTGCCGCACAGGAGTGCATCCACCGGGCCAACTAGCTTCTCGATGCGCTTGCTGTCCTTGAATATGCGGTAGCTTGCCTCCCGGATCGGAACCGAGATCGCGTCAGGGGGCGCATCCCGAGCTGAGTCGATGATCTTCACCGCATCCAGCCAGTCTTGCACCGAGGCTGGCGTCAGCGTCCGAACCTTGCGCAGCTGAGCCCAGCGCTGCATGACGTCGTTGAGCACCGGGAAGCGCTCCAGGTACGGCGCAAACTGCGCCGCGGCGTCGGTCAGGGCGTCGGCAAGAGGCGTGTGGCCCAGAAACCCGGCCAAAGCCCTCAGATCGACGAGATCTACCCGCTTGATGAAGCCGTTCCCCTCCTGTGAATCATCCCAGGTCAGGCCGACAGCGCCTTGGGCTCGCGCGGCCTGCATGGTAGTCTCGAAAGACTCCTTGGCCTGCAACGATCTTTCGCTACGGTAGGCCGCAAGGTTCGACTGCGTGAGCGCTGCCGCCCGCGAACGGACGCCGGCATCGGCCTTGTCGCCGTCACGGAGCAGCTTCTCGAGCAACTGGCGGGCACGCATATCCATCGCGTCAGATGCCCTCCGCAATAGCCGGGACAGGTGCCACGCCGCGACGCATCGTCGCGAGCTCCCGTTCGATCAGCCCCGGGTTGAACTCAGGCAGGTCTTCACGGAACAAGTCGCGAGTCTCCGGCAGCACTTCCCGACCCTCGATCATGACTGCGTTGTTGTCGACGTCGCGTAGGATGTCGTAGTAGCGGTGCAGGAACGCTGTCAGAATGCCAAGGTTCTCGCCGGGGCTGGCCATGAACACCTGCAACCCCAGCTCCTCCAGGTAACGCATCGTGGCGATGATGTTTGTTGGGTCCATCTTGTTGAAGGCCTCGTCGAGCAGCATCAGCCGCAAGCCGTCCTTGTTGCCGCGGTCGAGGCGGTAGGCAGAGGCCAAAGCCGCACCGGCAATGACGTAGAGCGGCGCGCGGTGTTCGCCGCCGGAGCCTGGACCGAGCCGCTTGCTAAGGTGCCCGACAACCTTGGGCGCCTTGGTCAGTGGGTCTTCCCGCAGGATCTCGATGTCAAACTCGAAGAACTCGCGGTAGTCATCCAGAGGGCTGCGCACGCCGGTGGCACCAGGTGCGACCTTGTCCTCGAGTAATGCCCGGAATTCCTCGGGCAGCTCGCCAGGACCGCCGAGCAGATCCTCAGTTGGGCCGTGGGCCGCGACGTTCTTCACGAACTTGAGCAGCGACTCCAGTTGCGGCCGTGTCACCCGCCGGAAGCGGTAGCGCTCGCCGTTCGAGAAGGTCGGGCACTCGCGCAGCACGGCGTTCAACCGGTCCATGGTCTCGCTCAGCCAATCGAGGTTGTTGTTGAGCGCAATCGCAACGTCGTTGCGGAAGGTCTCCTGTGAGGTGCGGTAGGCCGCATCCATGTCTTCCTTGAAGGGGGCAAGCTGGGTGTCGTTCAATTGCTTGAGCAGGTTCTTCAGCCATTCACGGGCCTTCGTCCAGTCGGTGGCGACGTCCTGTGGCGCATGCTCCCGGTATTTCTGCAGGAAGGTGCCAAGCTCTCTACTGCCAGCAGCAACTGCCGTAGCCATGCGCCGACGGCAGGTTCCCTCTTGCTCATTCGCGTGTTGCACCATGGCCGAGAACGCATCGTCATACCTGTCGAGGAGCGCGTCCCACTGGCGAGACTCGAAGTCCTTTTCCACATCGGGATGCTGCCGCGCCTCTGCGGCTGCAGCAAGCGCAGCATCCAGTGCGGTTTTCGCCGTCGCTTCCTGAGTCCGACACTGATCTCGCTTCGTGCCAGCACGCCCGAGTTCAACGAGCACTTCCCGGAGGCTCCCCTCTGCGGTTGAGGCTCGCTTCAGCGCAGCCGCCTCTTCCTCGCCCAGGCGCACGTAGTCCTCGTCGGCCGCACCCTTCAACTGCTCGGTCTTGCTGGCAACCTCATGCAGCGCTTCGTCCATGGCCGTCCACGCGTCCGCCACGAACTTGAGCGCCGAATCCTCGTGCGCCACATGCCGCAGCGTGTTGAGCAGGTCGTTCAGCTTCTGCTCCAGCCCCTTCAGTCGCCTAATCTCTCCTTGCCAGCGATCAAGCTCCTCCTGAACGGCGCTACGGTGGCTGCCGCTACCGGCGCCAATCCGGAACTGAGTTGCCGAAACGAGCCGCAAACGCTCGATCTCTCCGCCGGAAACCAGCATCCCGTCC
This sequence comes from Zoogloeaceae bacterium, assembly GCA_015657735.1. Taxonomy (GTDB): domain Bacteria; phylum Pseudomonadota; class Gammaproteobacteria; order Burkholderiales; family Rhodocyclaceae; genus Zoogloea. The sequence goes on along the minus strand of SSSX01000527.1, from coordinate 6,076 downwards.
TTGGTGAGCGTCCGCTGCCCAGCGAGCGCTTCCTTGTCGCTGTCAGCACAGCGCAGGTCTCCGAACTGGCGCTGCAGGTAAGCGACGGCCGCCGGATGGTCGCCGTCGATGAGCGCAGCGACAGTGCCTTGGTCCGGCTGTTTGCCCACAGTCTGGCGGCTCTCCATGGCGATCTTGGCGCCATAGACAGCCCGCGGCCCGGTGAGACCACGATAGACGCGGAAGGCATCCTTCTCGTGGTCGGCAGAAACCAGCAGCGCCTCCATATTGCGCTTCAGATAGGCCTCGATGACCGGCTGCCACTCCGGATCGGAAATGCGCACCAAGTCGCATACCGGTGTCGCCTGGACGCCGTGATCACCCAGCTCCGTGAGCAGACGCTGGACCTCCTGCGACAGCGGGGCGCGACCAGCCCGGACGCGAGCCAAGTTCTCCTGAGCCTGCTGCTCCCCTTCCCGGGCGTCAGCAAGGCTACGCTTGAGTGCGCTGCCTTGCTCAAACAGCTCGTTGAACGCGACATGCGCTGTCTTGAGAGCTGGACGCAGGGCAGCCACGGCGGCGTCCCGAGTGAGCGCCCCGGCAGCCACCTGGCTCTTCAGTTGATCCAATGCGCTGACCGCCACTTGGAGCTCAGAGGCCTGCGCCTTCAGGAAGTCCGAGCTTGCAGCGTCGTTCAGCGCCCTCCGCACCACCTGTATGCTGTTGGCGACCTCAGTGCGCTTCGCCTGTGCTCGGCTCTCCGCAGCCTGAATCGAAGTCTGCAGTGACCCGTAGTCCTTGTGGGCCGCATGCGCCTCGCGTTGCGCGCGCGCCCGCGCCGCATCCGTCTTCGCCTCGTTGGCTTCGTGCTCCAGAGCGGCCTTCTTATCCTCGCAGGTTTGCACGGCTTCTTCGGCGCTTTCCGTGGCAGTGCGGGCCCGCTCCAGCGCGTCGCCGGCGACCTGGGCTGCGGCCGTCTTCGAGAGCGCATTCCAGGTCACGGCACGCCGGGATTCTTCGGCGGCCCTGTCGTATTCGACGCTGACACGCTCGCCGTCCGCGATCTTGGCCTCCACCTGGGCAACCATTTCGGCCAGCCGCCGGAAAGATTCGGTGACTTCCTTGAACTTCTTGATGTTCGTCGGCCGGGCCTCCAGCACGTCATTGCGCACGATCTGATCGACCGTTTTGTCGAACCGCATGCGCAGGGCGAAGCGGAAGGCGCGGGTGAACGCCTCCGGTACCGGAGCGCTGCCGGCGCCTCGCAGAGCCAGCAGAGCCGCCCGGATGTAGCGCTCGGAATCCCCGTAGAGCGGATCCTGCCCGGAGACCTTGGAGCGCTCGATAAGCTGGTGGCGGAAGGTTGCCCAAGCCCGCGGCCGTTCCTCGCCATCGACTACTTCGAGATGATCACCCATCGACAGCTCAATATCGGGCAGGATGTAGCGCCCCAGCACGTCGTGGCCATCACGGTCCGCGGAGGCATACAAACAGACCCCCATCGACAGTGGAGCGCCCGTTTCTGTATCGCGCCAGATCAGGGTGATGTAGGTTGTCGCGTTGTCGCGGGCACGGTGCTCAGGGCTTTCGCCGTACTGCCCAAGGCAGTAGGCGCGCAGCGAGCGAGTCGTCGCCTGCTCGTCGGCCTGCGCGTTGAGAGCCACCAGGCGGCCGTTGGCGCCCAGCATGGCAATCTGCACCGCATCGAGCAAGGAGCTCTTTCCACTGCCATTGGGGCCGAAGATGCCAGTGATCTCGCCCAGCGGGACATTCTGCTGCTCGAAGAGGAAGAACTGTATGACCCTGACTTGTTCGAGGTACTTCATTCCTGGCTCACTCCTTCCTCCGTAACCGGCACGGCAGCTTCCGGTTCAGCGGCATCCGCCGAAGCAATGGCCTTGAACTGCAACAGGCGCGCCAAGGCGGCTTCTCCCAGCACATCGGCAATTGCTGGACGAATGATCACTGCGTAGGGCTGACCGATCGTATCGTCGTCTTCATCAAGACCGTGATCCTCCAATTTCCGGGCAATGCCCCACCGCTTCATGGTCTCCATCAAGGCATCGAGCTTCCCCTTGGTGGGCAGATCCTTGCCGGACATCAGGCGATATTTCTCGGCCAATTCCACGAGGTCGCAAACCACTTCACCGTCATCCGTCAGCTGCCCGGTGCTGGCCGACTCGTCGTAGATTGCTCGCAGGACCAACGCAAAGACAGTCTGCGCAATGGAGGCAGCGCCCGCCTTGGCATGCTTGGGCAGCGCATAGGCATAGCGCAGCTGGCGGTTAACCTGAACATCAATGCCCAGGGGCGCAAGAGCTTGTCTGAACTCCCGCTCGTAGCGCTCGACCATCCAGTAGGCTGTGCGGCTGTGGCGATCCGCGTAGTAGAGCACCTGCTCGACCGCGAGCCGGTACGCAGCCATCTCGAGCTCTTCGCTTGTGTGTTGGCCATCCGTCCGGGACGCCAAGGATTCCCAGTATTGGCTCATCAAGGTTTCTCCGCAGGCGCCTTCCGTCGTTCAATGGCGAAGGGTCGGCCCGTAATTAGTGTCCCTTTGGATTCGGTGTCGTCCACCAGCGTTACGCGGAAGCCTTTCGCCATGGCTGTGGCCGAAAGCTGCAGCCGCCTGCTGTCGGAGCTCATGGCTAAGCCGAGCCCAGCCAAAGCCTGATAAGCGCGAACGTCGGCGATGGTGGAGAGCGCGAGCTTGTCGCTGGTCATCTTGTCGGCGCCGGCAAGACGACCCACAACGAACTCCGCGAGCTTTGGCGGGGTAACGCTCCGGGCTTCCCGGGCCCGAAGCATGATGCGGGCTCGGGCAATCTGAGCATCCGAGGGACGCTGGCGCCGCAGGCTCGATGGCGGTGCTCGGTCGATGGCCTTCCGCGGTTCAGCAAGGCGATCACCGCTGATCATGTCGCCAGGCGGAAAGGGGTCGCTGACTGCGGGGAGATTTCCAGCAAGGGCGGTGGCGATGGCTTGCTTGACCAGATGGTCCACCGGCCGCAGCGAACGCAACCGGTAGTCGAGATAGGCCAGCGCACGCCGGTTGGCGCGACGGATCTCGTCGTCGAGTCGGTCGAGGTATTCGTCAATCCGATTCAGCTCGAGGAGGCGGTGAATGTCCTTCTCGAAGAGGGTATCGGCCTTGTGGCGATCGCCGGCACAGCGCTTCGTCGCGTACCAGGAGATCAACCGCGCTCGGTGGGTTTCCGACGAGGAAAGCTCCTCCACAGCACGAATGATCTGCTGGCGGCGCGACAGCGGGTGCTCCTTGGTGCGCAGCTCGCGGTAGTCGCCGATGAACACCTGCTCGATGTAGTCGCTGAAGAAGCGCCGGACGTACTCTGCCGTGGTGGTCTCGCGCGCCAAGGCCTCCATGATGTCCCGGATATTCGTCCCAGTATTGCGGACGTGCTCCAGGAGGTTGCGCGCTTGCTCAGCGGTCTCGCTCAGCGTGTCGCCGTCAGCCTTGCCTTCGATGACCTGCTGGATATTGAGGTCGATGGAGCGGATTTTTCCGGACAGGAATATTGGCCCGGTCTCAGCGAACGACACAAGAATCGTCAGGAACTGGTTTACCGTCGGCTGCATGGTGACGCGCTTCTCGACGCCGAGTTTCTCCAGACGGAACCAGCCAGCTTCCTCGAAGCGGTGGAAGACCTGGAGAGCGCGGATGTTGATGGGTGTCTCCGGCGAGTAGCCGTCTTCGGTCTCCCATATGTCTTGAGTAAGCAGCTCGTCCTCGATGTCCTGAACGATCTCTCGTGCCGAAAATCCTTGGCTAGGCGGTAAGGGCGCGTCAGGGCCGAAGCGCTTCTCGTGCAGACGGCAAAGCAAGGCCCAATAGCGATGTCGGTTGACCGAGGAGAGCGGAGCGAAGAGCCTATCAGGCAACCGCTCGAACAGAAGCGTGGCCGCAGTCGCGCCCGTACGCCGGGATGCTTGTGTCAGCTGGGGAACAGCCAAGGCTTTACCTCCTCAAGGTTAGCTACGGCCAACTGGTAGTCCGGAGGGAGCTGTTTCTTGACGTCGGTTGCTGCGCGCGCATCCTGGATGAAGTAGCTCACCAGGGCGCCTCGACAGGTTTCCACCCGCGCGGCGGTGTTCCCGAAGTACTCGAAACGAATGAGCGCTTCCTGCTCGGGCGTCAGATCCGGATGAGCGACAAGCCGCACAGGGACGCCGGCCAGCCAGGCCTTGTCGTCCTGCTCCCCACGGGTTGCAGGAGCTTGCAACACCTTGATATCAACGATCCGACCAAGCGCATAGTCCCGGAAGTCCTGTCGGGTGTCGCAATAGGCTCTCACATGCCAGCGACGACCGGCGCGGATCAGGTTGTGCGGCGAGATGATCCGCAGATGCGGCTCGGGGTTCCGCATTGACCGGTAGGTCAGCTGAACAGCACGGCCCAGACGAATCGCCTCGGATAAGACCGCAAAGTGCTGCGGAGAAGGCGTCGAGAGATCCGGGAATGCAGCCAAGAGGCCACCCCCCCCAGGCGCGACGCTGGCGGCCGCGTACGGCAAGCCAACCAGCGCCAAGTACTGGGCGAGGGATGTGGTGTCAGCGAGCCGCTTGGGATCGGAGGCACGCCATGCTTTGTATGCCGCCTGTGTTGCATGGAAACTCCGAGTCTTTGTATCCCAAGTAAGCCAGTCCGGGTGCTGCTCGCGGAATTCTCGGATCCAGACGCTAGCCCAATTGGAACCAAGGTCAAAAAGATCCATGAGTCGGCCACGATTCAAGCGCCCCTCCCAGATGAGAAGGAGCTTCAGCATCGCCAGCCGTTGATGAGGTGTGTCGCCCTTGTTGATCATACTTGGATAAATATCATACTCGTTTGAGTAGCATACTGTATCAAGTATGTTGTTGCAACAAGGTAGGCAGCGGACCCAATAACGTTCTATTCCCTTACCGAATTTGGCTCGGAGCCACCTCCCACCCGCAACGAAAGTCGGTCAGCAACCGGCCAGATTGCTGACATCGCTCTTGAATTGTCACAACGGCAGCTACGGCCGAGTCGTACGCGCAGGTGGGACGGCGGGTGTCCGAACCAAGCGTATCGAGCGAGGGGCACGGAGGCTGGGTACCTGCTGTAGGTGCCGCGAAGGATCAGGGAGCGGTCGTTCAATCTCTGGCAATGAAACGCCCCCGGAGCGGGGGCCGGGAATGTGGGACGGTCAGATGCCGTTCCGCGTCGGCGCAACGGCCCGCAGCGACAGGTGCGTTGCCGTGGCTGACGCCTTGATGTCACCCTCGCCGCTCAGGATGAGCGCAAAGACACCATCGTGCGGATCGAAGAACTCGCCGAAGTCGTCGCCACCGAACTCGGCGCGCGCCAGCTCCCACCAGTCATCGAACGCATCGACATCCGGATTGCAGCCCACGGCGTAGGCGATGAGCTGCTGGCGCCCATCGGACCTGCGCTCGCCGCGCTCGGCCAGGAAGTACACGCCTTGATCCTTGACCAGGATGACGCGGCATTGATTGACCACCGCTTCGGCGAGCACGGGCCGCAGGTCGGTGCCCTTGAATCGAACAGACATGGATGTGATCTCCAGGGAAAGGAATGGAGGGCTTCCCGCCGTGAGGACGGGAAGCCGCATGGAGGTCAGTGCCGGACAGGCTTGCGACCGGACAGGCATTGGACACGGATGCGCCGCCAGTTCCCGTCGTCGATCAGCCGTTCCAGCGTCCCGCCGAGGGCGTCGAAGAACACCTCATCGACCCGCTCGACCAGCTCGCCGTCTCGGTGCAACTCCACCGCGTACAGGTCGAACCCGCGCTCGTAAAGGACGGTGACACGCCCCTGGAACTTCGCCGTGGCCACCGTGAAGCTGATGGCCGGTGGCGTCGCGATGATGTCCTTGGGCAGCGGATCGACCCAGGTGAAGTCCCGTGCGCCGGCATCCACCAGCAGGTGGGTGATGCGCCGGTAGCCGTCGGGAGCGGGCAACTGCTCCATCTGCTGGATCAACTCCTGCAACTCGGGGCAGCGGGGCTCGGGGATCGGCAGCTTCGCCGGCGCGGAGCCGAGCACGAACCGCTGCACCGTGTACGGCTTGCCGTCGGCAGTGAATGCGGTCTCTTC
>SSSX01000526.1 GCA_015657735.1 Zoogloeaceae bacterium | reverse complement strand
TCTGTAATGCCCTCCTGTTTCGGGGCGACGACATCTGGTGTCGAAACGGATTGGTTCGTGCGCGTGAAAGCTTCGATCCAGGCGGCAAAGTCTGTCGCAGATAAAAGCGTTTCTCAATGATTTATGAACTACCGTACCGCCTGGTGAAACAGTGGCCGGTCAGCTGCGGCCCGAAACACTGTGCTGACGTTCTCGCAAGGATAAGCTGTCCGCGGTATGTTCCTGACCTTCGGTATGTGATCATGTGCACCCCGCCCTTGTCCGTGCCGACCCCACATCCGCGAAACCGCCATGAATGATCCGACTCCCCGCTGGTGCTACCGTTTTGACAACTACCGTCGCGCCTTTGGCCTGTTGCGTGAGGCCATGGAGCAGGAGCGTCCGTTGACGCAGTTGGAGAAGGAAGGGGTGATCCAGCGTTTTGAGTACACCATGGAGCTGGCCTGGAAGAGCATGAAGGACTATCTGGAAAGCGAGGGGATGGTGCTGGAGCCCATTACGCCGCGTACGGTGATCCGTAAGGCTTTCGAGGCGGGGATCATCCGCCGGGGAGAAGCTTGGCAGGCGGCGCTCGACGCGCGCAACAGCATGTCCCACACATACAACCTTGCGGCGTTCGAACGTGTGATTGGCGACATTCGCAGTACTTATCTGGCGGCGTTTGATGAGCTTTATGAATTTCTGCTGATTCGCCGCATGGAGAGGGAGGCGCCTTGATGAAGCTTGCCGTTCAGCCCGCAGCGGATCGGTTTGGCCTGACCGTTTCCCAGCGGTTGCGGGTGATTGCGATTCTGGAGACGCTTGCCGGGCGTATCGAACGGGTGGCGGTGTTTGGTTCCCGGGCGGAGGCGCGATACCGGGCCAGTTCGGATCTCGATCTGGTGCTGTATGGCAGTGCCAGCGAAGCCGACTGTGATCGGCTGTGGACGTTGTTTCAGGACAGCGATCTGCCCTTTTCGGTGGATGTGAAGAGTTACGACCGCATCGACCATGAGCCCTTGCGGGCCCACATCGACGCAGCAGCCCGCGCGTGGCTGCTGCGGGCAGGCTCGGGCTTGCAGGAAATCGCCGAGTGATCCGAGTTTCGCCACGAACCGACGCGATTGCCAGAAGCCACTAACAAAAAAAGGCGGCCCGGAGGCCGCCTGAACAACGCTACAACAGGGTTCGTTACGCTTTACTTCTTGCGCGCCGGCGGGACGTCGGTGCAGCTGCCGTGGGCGACTTCCGCGGCCATGCCGACGGTTTCGCCGAGGGTCGGGTGCGGGTGGATGGTCTTGCCGATATCCACGGCGTCGGCACCCATTTCGATGGCCAGGCACACTTCGCCGATCATGTCGCCGGCGGAGGGGCCGACGATGGTGCCGCCGATGACGCGGTGGGTTTCGGCGTCGAAGATCAGCTTGGTGAAGCCGTAGTCGGCGCCGTTGGCGATGGCGCGACCGCTGGCGGCCCACGGGAACTTGGCGGTTTCGACCTTCTTGCCTTCGGCCTTGGCCTGCGCCTCGGTGTAGCCGACCCATGCGACTTCCGGATGGGTGTAGGCGACGCCGGGGATCACGGTGGCGTCGAAGGCGGCCTTGTGGCCGGCGGCGACTTCGGCGGCGACGTGGGCTTCATGCACCGCCTTGTGGGCGAGCATGGGCTGACCGACGACGTCGCCGATGGCGAAGATGTGCGGCACGTTGGTGCGCATCTGCGCATCGACCGGGATGAAGCCACGTTCGCCGACGATGACGCCGGCTTTCTCGGCGCCGATCTTCTTGCCGTTGGGCGCGCGGCCCGCCGACTGCAGGATCATGTCGTACTTGACTGGTTCCGGCGCAACGCCTTCACCTTCGAAGGTCACGTAGAGGCCGTCTTCCTTGGCGTCGACAGCGACCGTCTTGGTCTTCAGCATGATCTTGTCGAAGCGGCTGGCGTTCTGCTTCTCCCACACCTTGACGGCGTCGCGGTCCGGGCCCTGCATCAGGCCGTCCATCATTTCGACCACATCGACGCGGGCGCCGAGGGTGGAATAGACGGTGGCCATTTCGAGACCGATGATGCCGCCGCCGATGACGAGCAGCTTGCCGGGCACGAAGCGCAGTTCGAGCGCGCCGGTGGAATCGACGATGCGCGGATCGCGCGGGATGAACGGCAGGTGCACCGCGGCGCTGCCGGCGGCGATGATGCACTGCTTGAACTTCACCACCTTCTTGGCACCGGTCTTGTCCTGGGCGTCGCCGCTGGTTTCCTCGACTTCGATGTGGTTCGGGTCGAGGAAGCTGCCGTAGCCGCGGATGATATCGACCTTGCGGCCCTTGGCCATGCCGGCGAGGCCGCCGGTGAGCTTGCCGACGACTTTCTCCTTGTGGGTGCGCAGGGCATCCACATCGACGGCGGGCTTGGCGAAGCTGACGCCGGCGACGGAGGCGTGTTCGGCTTCCTCGATGACCGCGGCGACGTGCAGCAGCGCCTTGGACGGGATGCAGCCGACGTTGAGACACACGCCGCCGAGGGTGGCGTAGCGCTCGATGATGGCGGTCTTGAGGCCGAGGTCGGCGGCGCGGAAGGCGGCCGAGTAGCCACCGGGGCCGGCGCCGAGGACGACCATGTCGTATTCGACGTCGGCGCTGCCGCTGTGGGCGGCGGCGGCCGGTGCGGCCACCGGCGCTGCGGCGGGGGCGGCAGCCGGTGCAGCGGCCGCAGCCGGCGCCGCCGTCGCGGCGGCTGCGCCTGCGGCTTCGACGACGATCAGCACCTTGCCTTCGCCGACGCGGTCACCAAGGGCGACCTTGACTTCCTTGATCACGCCGGCGGCGCTGGACGGCACGTCCATCGTGGCCTTGTCGGATTCGAGCGTGGCGATGGCGTCGTCCACCTTGATGGTGTCGCCAACCTTCACGAACAGCTCGATGACGGGGACGTCGGAGAAATCGCCGATGTCCGGAACCTTCACTTCAATCAGGCTCATGGCGATCTCCTTAGAGCATGACCCGACGGAAGTCGGCCAGCAGTTGGGCGAGGTACACGTTGAAGCGGGTCGCCAGGGCGCCGTCGATGACGCGGTGGTCGGCGGTCAGCGACATCGGCAGGGTCAGGCGCGGCACAAACTGCTTGCCGTCCCACACCGGCTTCATCACCGACTTGTTGACGCCGAGGATGGCCACTTCCGGCGCATTGACGATCGGCGCGAAGTAGGTGCCGCCGATGCCGCCAAGGCTGGAGATGGTGAAGCAGGCGCCGGACATGTCGGCCGGCTTGAGCTTGCCGTCACGGGCGAGCTTGGCCAGCGAACCGGTTTCGGCGGCGATGTCGAAGACGCTCTTCTTGTCGGCGTCCTTCACCACCGGCACGACCAGGCCGTTCGGGGTGTCGGCCGCGAAGGCGATGTTGAAGTACTTCTTGTAGACCAGGTTGTCGCCGTCGAGCGAGGTGTTGAACTCGGGGAACTCCTGCAGCGCGCGCACCGCGGCCTTGATGATGAAGGCCAGCATCGTGAGCTTCTTGCCGGACTTCTCGAACTCCTTGTTCATCTGGACGCGGAAGGCTTCCAGGTCGGTGATGTCGGCGTCTTCGTGGTAGGTGACGGCCGGGATCATCGCCCAGTTGCGGGCCAGGTTC
>SSSX01000525.1 GCA_015657735.1 Zoogloeaceae bacterium | reverse complement strand
CTGGATGTAGGGGCTGGCGACGGCGTAGCGCAGGCGCCGCGACCAGCCGTCGGTGCCGCGGATGCCGAGGGTCGCCCACGGCAGCAGGCCGGCGTATTTGCGGCAGGCGGTCGGGCTGGCGCGGTCTTCGCTGCCGTCGGCCCCGTCCCTCGCCGGACACGGAAAGCGGCCTTGCAGGACGACGTAGCCGAGCAGGGCGTCGCGGGCTTCGGCGAGGGCGTCGTCGGTGGCGGCTTCGGCGCGGCGGGCCAGGTGGGCCGACAGGCCGACCGTCAGGCCGCCGGCCAGCAGGGTCAGGATCAGCAGCACGACGGCCATCTCGACGAGGGTGAAGCCGGGCTGGCGACGGTGGGGCGTCATGGCAGGCACACGGCGACGTCGGTGGCGACCGCACGGTCGCGGTCGGCGAAGGGCAGGGCGATGGTGGCGGGCAGCGCGGCGAGCTGACCGGCGGCAAGGGCGGCGAGGGTGGCCGGTTCGAGGTAGCGGTCGGTGAGCAGCTTGTCGCCGGCGTCGCTGCGGCGCTGCGCGCTGCCGAGGCGTTCGCCGCCGAAGAGGAGGGCGCCGCGACAGCGTCCGCCGGGGCCGGCGAGGCAGTCGCTGCCGTCGCTGCAGCGGGCGTAACGCATGATTTCGGCCCAGTTGGCGACGGCGTCGCGCAGGGTGTCGCTGCGGCACGGGCCGCTGAGCGAGGCCAGCGCCGGCAGGCGGCCGACGTCGACCGGGCCGTGGCGTTCGGCGCCGACGACGGCTGGCAGCACGGGCTTGGCGAGGCAGTCGGCGGTGGCCTGCAGAAGCTGCTGCAGCCACGGGGCGTAGCTCGGGCGGCGCTTGAGCTGGCGGTAGATGTCGCCGGTGGTGATCGTGGCGATGCGGTCGTTGCCGGCGGCCGGGCGGACCGCGAGGGTGGCGGTGCCGCCGACGCTGTCGAGGGCTTCGACATAGTGGCGGATGTTGCCGGCTTCGGTGTCGCCGCCGCAGCGGGCGGGGCCGGGCGCGCGGCTTTGTCCGGGCAGCGGCGCGCCGGCGGCGATGATCAGCGCGGCGGCGTGGCCGGCGGGGTCGCCGGCGAGCACGATGGCCTTGCCGTCGGCGTCTTCGAGGCGGAAGCGGCCGGTGCTGTCCCAGTTCAGGACGTCGGCCTTCGGGTTGTTCTTGACGGAGCCGGACACCGCGTACCACAGGCATTCGCCGGCGCCGTCGCGCAGGTCGGGGAGGTTCAGCGTCAGGTAGGGCAGGCGGCCGACGCTGGCCTGGTCCTTGCCGCCGCAGGTTTCGGAGGAGCCGTCGCCGTCGAGGTCGGGGCACGGCAGGTAGCCGAAATCGGCGTTCGGGTGTTCGTTGTTGCGGTAGGTGGCGGCGAAGCCGAGGAGGGCCTGGCGGGCGAGGTCGAGCGCTTCGGCGGTGCGCATTTCGCGCGCCAGATCACGGCTGGCGGGGCTGGCCTGGCGGGCGAGCAGCCAGCCAAGACCTCCGACGGCGAGCAGGACGAGCAGGGCCGGCAGCAGCATGCCGTGCTGGCGACGGCCGGACGCCATCACGGGGCGCCGCCCGACGGCGGGGCGCCGACGCGCAGGCGATGGGCGCGGCCATCCGCGCCGGTGACACGCGCGGTGGCGTCGTCGATGCGCACCTG
>SSSX01000069.1 GCA_015657735.1 Zoogloeaceae bacterium | reverse complement strand
TCCCCGGCACCACCAGCACGCATTGCCACGCCGCCGGCCGGCCCGGCGGCCCCCGGCGACAGCCTGCCGCTCCACCTCCAGGCCAGCCTCGCCGGTTACCTGCAGCAGGGCAGCGTCGACTGGACCCTCGCCGGCCTCGCCACCGACCGGATCCTGCAACTGCTGCGCGACGCCGCCCTCGTCTGGGCCCGCCTCGGCAGCGTGCCGGCCAGCCTGTTCGCACTGCCCGCCACGGCCCGCCCCGGCGCCCTCGTACGCTGGCTCGCGCTGCTGCCGCCGGCAAGCCGCAGCGCCGTCGCCAGCGCCCTGACTCCGGCCGGAGCCGCCGCCTGCGCCCCCCTCGCCGCCGCGCTGCGCGCCCTGCTCGCCGCCGCCGGTACCGAACACCAGCAACTCCACGCCCAGGCCCTGTGGCTGGCCTGGACGATGGAGAGCGGACACGACGCCGCCGGCCACGCCGCCTGGTGCCGCGCGATGCTGGCCTGGCTCGGCGCCCTGCCCGGCCTCGGCGCCGCCAGCCCGGCATGGCAGGCGGTCGTGACCCAGCTGCAGGCGTCCGGCCCGGCCGCGGCGCCGCCGCACGCCGACGCCACGCCGCCATCCTCCCTACCGGCCCCCGGTCGCCGCGCCGGCATCTCTACCGCAGCCCCGCCGCCCGACGCCCGCAACCCGCCGCCCGACGCCGAGCCCGCCGCGGCGCCGTGGCCCGCGTTCGACGCCCGCCAGCCGGCGGCCACGCCAGCGGGCTGTGTCGTCCCGGCCGCCGGCCTCGTGCTGCTCCACCCCTACCTGCCACGCCTGCTCGATGCCACCGGCCTGCACCCTGCCGGCCGCCGCGGCCCCATCGCCGAGCCGCAGCTCCCCGCCGCCGCCGGCCTGCTGCACTGGCTGGCCAGCGGCAGCGACACGGCGGCCGCGCACGAATTCGCGCACGAATTCGAACTTCCCTTCGTCAAGCTGCTCCTCGGCCGCGACCCCGACACGCCGCTGCCCCACGCCCCGCCGCCGCCCGGCGACGCGCTGCGCGACGAAGGCGCCGCCCTCCTCGACGCCGTGCTGGCCCACTGGCCGGCCCTGCGCGGCACCTCGGTGGCCGGCCTGCGCACCAGCTTCCTGCAGCGCCGCGGCCATCTCGAACGGCACGCCGACGCATGGCGGCTGCGCGTCGAGGCGGAGAGCTTCGATGTCCTCCTCGGCCTGCTGCCGTGGGGCCTCGGCCTCGTCCGCCTGCCGTGGATGGCGCAGCCGCTGCTGACCGAATGGGGCACCCCATGAACGGCAACGATCTGCCCTGGACCCCGTCCGTCGACGGCGAACTGGCCGACAGCCTGCTGCAGGCCGCCGCGCCCTCCCTCGAAGCCGAACTCGAATGGCTGGCCGGCAGTCTGCAGCGCCGCCTCGCCGGCTATTTCGGCCAGCCGCCGGCCTCGCCGCCGCTGCCCGACGCCGCAGCGCCGGCGGCCCAGGCCGGCTGCCCCTACGCCGCCGCCGTGGCGCGCCGCGGGCTGGCCCCTGCCGACCGCCTGATCCTCGCGCTGGCGCTGGCCCCGCTGCTGCGCCCGCAACTGCTCGACGTGCTGTGGTCGCGCAACGAGACGACCCAGCGGCCGTTCACCGAGTTCGGCGGCGTTGGCGGCGTTGGCCCGGCCTTCGCGCCGAGCGGCGAGACGGCCTGCTTCCTGCTCGCCGGCGACGCCCTCGACCTGCGCTTCGCGGCCATCCGCCGCCTCGCCCCGGAAGGCCGCCTGGCCCGCGCCGACGTGCTCCACCTGGCCCCGCCCGAGCCCGGCGCCGGCCCCCTCGGCGGGGCGCTGGTGGTCTCGCCGCGCTTTCTCGCCGAGGCCCTGCCCGGCCTGCCCGCGCCGCTCCCCGCCGAAGCCGGCATCCCGGCCCGCCGGGTCGTCAGCGGCCTTGGCTGGAACGATCTGGTGCTGCCCGCCCAGACCCTCGCCCAGCTCGACGACATCGGCCTGTGGCTCACCCACGGCGCCACGCTGCTCGACGACTGGGGTCTCGGCCGGCGGGTCGCGCCCGGCTACGTGTCCCTGTTCCACGGCCCTTCCGGCACCGGCAAGACCCTCTCCGCGTGCCTGCTCGGCCAGCGCTGCGGGCGCGAGGTGCTGCGGGTCGACCTGTCCCAGGTCAGCTCCAAGTACATCGGCGAAACCGAGAAGAACCTCGCCCGCCTCTTCGCCGCCGCCGAGGACGCCCGCCACATCCTGTTCTTCGACGAGGCCGACGCGCTGTTCGGCAAGCGCACCAGCGTGTCCGACGCCCACGACCGCTACGCCAACCAGGAAGTCAGCTACCTGCTGCAGCGCATCGAAGCCTTCGGCGGCGTGGTGATCCTCGCCACCAACCTGCGCCACAACATCGACGACGCCTTCCTGCGCCGCTTCCAGTCGGTGGTCGCCTTTCCGATGCCGCGCGCCGCCGAACGCCTGCGCCTGTGGCGCGAAGCCTTCCCGGCGGCGGCCCGCCTCGAAGCCGGCCTCGACCTCGAGCGCCTGGCCCGCCAGCACGAAGTCTCCGGCGGCACCATCATGAACGTCGTGCGCTACGCCTGCCTGCAGGCCGTCGGCCACGGCGACGGCGTGGTGCGCACGGCGGCGGTGGACGAAGGCATTCGCCGCGAACTGTTGAAGGAGGGCCGGGCCAGCTGAGGCCGGCACCGCGATGAACGCTCCGCTGAGCCGCCAGGCCTTGCGCGCGCCGGAACACGCGGCCCGCCTCGCCCCGGTGCGCGTCGCGGCGCCGCTGACGCCGCAGCGTGCGCCGTCGCCGGCGCTCGGCGGCCTCGCGGTGTCGAGCCCCCACGACGCCGCCGAGCACGAGGCCGCCCGCGTCGCCCGGCAGGTCGTGTCGATGCCGGCGGTGCCGCTTTCGGCCACCGCGGCGCGCCTCGGCGGTGTGGTCCCGGGCCGTCCGGGGGCGGCCCGTCAGACGCTCGGCAACCGGCCGCCCGCCGCCGGCGCGCCGGCCGCCCAACCGCGCACGCCGGCCGGGCTGTCCACCGGCGGCCGGCCGCTGCCCGAAGCGCTCCGCGACTTCATGGAACCGCGCTTCGGCGCCGACTTCTCGGCGGTCCGCGTCCACACCGGCGCCGACGCCGCCCAGGCCAGCCGGCAGCTCAACGCCGCCGCCTTCACGGTCGGCCACCAGATCTTCTTCGGCCGCGGCACCTACCAGCCCGACAGCGCCGCCGGCCGCGAACTGATCGCCCACGAGCTGACCCACACCATCCAGCAGGGCGCCGCACCGCAGGCCGCGACGCCGGCCCGCCGCGCCGCGCTGCCAGCGGTCGGCGAACGCAGCGCGCCGGCGGTCCAGCGCCTGGGCATCGGCGACGCCCTCGACTACTTCGCCGAGCACGCCAACTTCCTGCCCGGCTTCCGGATGTTCACGCTGGTCCTCGGCGTCAATCCGATCAACATGCGCGCCGTCGACCGCTCGGCCGGCAACCTGCTGCGGGCGGTGGTCGAGCTGATGCCCGGCGGCGCGCTGATCACCCAGGCGCTCGACAACCACGGCATCATCGACCGGGTCGCCGGCTGGGTGCAGCAGCAGATGGCCAGCCTCGGCATGGTGGCCGGCAGCATCCGCCAAGCGGTCGACCGTTTCCTCGACTCGCTGTCGTGGCGCGACATCTTCCGTCTCGGCGACGTCTGGGAGCGGGCCAAACGGATCGTCACCGAACCGATCGCGCGCATCACCGCCTTCATCGGCAATCTGGTGTCGGGCGTGCTGCAGTTCATCCGCGACGCCGTGCTGCGCCCGCTGGCCGGGCTGGCCCAGGGCACCCGCGGGTGGGATCTGCTGTGCGCGGTGCTCGGCCGCAACCCGATCACCGGCGAGGCGGTGCCGCGCACCGCCGCCACCCTGATCGGCGGCTTCATGCGCCTGATCGGGCAGGAGGAAATCTGGCAGAACATCCAGCGCGGCAATGCCATCGGCCGCGCGTGGACCTGGTTCCAGGGCGCGCTGGCCGGGCTGATGGGCTTCGTCACCGCGCTGCCGGCGCAGTTCCTGGCGGTGCTGCGCAGCCTCGGCATCGGCGATCTGGTGCGTCTGCCGCAGACTTTCGCGCGCATCGCCGGGGTGTTCGGCAGCTTCGCGGCGAGCTTCTTCAGCTGGGCCGGCCAGCAGGTCATGCGCCTGCTCGAGATCATCTTCGAGGTCGTCGCCCCCAGCGTGATGCCCTATCTGCGGCGGGCCGCCGGCGCGCTGCGGACCATCATCGCCAACCCGGTGGGCTTCATCGGCAACCTGGTGCGCGCCGGCGTGACCGGCCTGCGCCAGTTCGCCGGCCGCTTCCTGACCCACCTGCGGGCCTCGCTGATCGGCTGGCTGACCGGCGCGATGGGCGGCGCCAACATCTACATCCCGCAGGCCTTCAGCCTGGCCGAAATCCTCAAGTTCGTGCTCAGCGTGCTCGGCCTCACGTGGCAGAACATCCGCACCAAGCTTGTCCGGGTCGTCGGCGAAACCGCCGTCACGGCGCTCGAAACCGGCTTCGACATCGTCGTCACCCTGGTCCGCGACGGCCCCGCCGCGGCCTGGCAGAAGATCCAGGAGAGCCTCTCCAACCTGCGCGAGATGGTCATGGAGCAGGTCATGACCTTCGTGCGCGACAACATCGTCACCGCCGCCATCACCCGCCTGGTGTCCAGCCTCAACCCGGCCGGCGCCTTCATCCAGGCGATCATCGCGATCTACAACACGGTGATGTTCTTCATCGAGCGCATGCGCCAGATCGCCCAGGTGGCCGGGGCGGTGATCGACTCGATCGCCGCCATCGCCAGCGGCGCGATCGGCGCCGCCGCCAACCGCGTCGAGCAGACCCTGGCCGGCCTGCTGACCCTGGTGATCAGCTTCCTGGCCCGGCTGGTCGGCCTCGGTCGCGTCAGCGACGCGGTGACCAACATCATCAACCGCATCCGCCAGCCCATCGACCGGGCGCTCGACCGGGTGGTCGAATGGATCGTCGCGATGGCCCGCCGGATCGGCCGCTTCGTCGCCCAGGCCGGCGTGCCCAACGACCCGAACGAACGCCTGCGCCTCGCCTCGCGGGATGCGATCGGCGCCGCCCGCGCGCTGCGCGGCCGGGTCAGCGCGACGCTGCTGCAGCCGGCCCTGGCGCTGATCCGCACGCGCTACGGCCTGACCGCCATCCAGCCCTACGAGGAAGGCGGCCAGTGGTGGGTACGGGCCAGCATCAACCCGCTGCTCGTCACCCCGCTCGGCGTGCCCGCCGGCAGCGGCCCGCTGGTCGGCCCCGACGGTCGCACGCCGGCCGCCGCCTACACCCCGGCCGGTGGCGGCACCCGCGCCCCCGAAGGCCCCGACGTGGCCCCGCTGCTCGCCAAGCTGCGCCAGGCCGTCGACATGTTCACGCTGTGGACCACCCGCGGCAGCGCCCGCTCGCGGAGCCGCTGCCAGCAGATGCTGCGCCTGCTCGAAGCCGCCCGCGACGCCACCCAGCACCTCGGCGAGGACCGCGCCCGCGGCGTGCCGCTGACCCTGCTGCAGCCCCGTCTGCAGGCGCTGCAGAACCAGCTGCGGGCGATCCAGGAACTCGATCCGCGCTACCGGCTGATCTCCATCGGCGCGCTGGCGGTGACCCTCGGGCAGGCCCGGCGCCAGATGACGCCGGCGGTCGCGGTGGCCCCGTGGAACATCCACGCCTCGGCGCAGAATCTCGCCGCCGAATACCGCCGGCAACTGCGCGACCAGCAGGACGGCATCAACGCGATGGTGGCCGATCAGTGGAACGACAACCGGAACCGCTTCCGCGCCCCCGGCGGCGGCCGCTCGGCGGTGGGCGAAAACATGCAGGCAACCTTCCAGCGCCGCTCGGGCAACATCCCCGACACCGCCGCGCCGCACAACCCGGACCAGATCGGCGCCGGCTTCCCCGATCCGACCGGCCGGCCGGCCCACCTCTTCGTCAACAACCACATCGGCAGCCAGTGGCCGGACCGCATCGGCACCATCGACAATGCGGTCAACGCCCTCGACCCGCTCGAACTGCCGAGCACCCAGATGAACGTCTCGCTGACCGCATGAGCACCTTCGACGCCTTCCGCCGCGCCTTCGGCGCCCCCGCTGCCGGCACCGGCCGCAGCCCCGCCGGACTCGGGCTCGCGGCCAGCGGCGGGCTCGCCGGCTTCGTCGCCGAGGTCGGCGGCGGCCTGTTCCGCGACGGCCTGCTGTCGGTCTGTTCGATCCGCGAGGGCGACGGCAGCCTCGCCGAATGGAACGCCCACCTGCCGGCCGGTGCGCGCCTGTTCGCCACCGGCGCCTTCGGCTTCCTGTTCGCCGCGGCCGGCGACGCGGTATGGGTGGTCGACCCGCAACACGGCGAGGTCGTCGAATCGGACATTCCGCTTCGCGACATCTTCGACGTGCTGGCCGAACCCGCCACGCGCGAGCGTTTCCTGCGCGAAAGCCTGTTCGAGGACTGGCGGGAACTCCACGGCGGCACGCTCGGCACCTGCATCCTGTGCCCGTCGCCGGCCCCGGCGCTGGGCGGCGACTGGAGCCTGACATCCTTGCAAGCAATGAGCCTGCCGGTATACCTTTCCTTCACGGCCCAGTTGTTCGGCAACACGCCCGCCGGCCAGGTGGAGGTCCGCCGGCTGTGAGCCGGCGCGACTGATAAAAATTTAACCGATTGCCGTAAAGATAACCGCCCGGCGTGCCGTCGACATCTGTGAATCCTGCGCTGACTCCGTGGTCACGTTGGCGTGACCAGACCGAAACCGGCACGCCCTGCCGCCCCCGGACCCATGCCTCTGCCCGATCCTGCCCGCC
>SSSX01000524.1 GCA_015657735.1 Zoogloeaceae bacterium | reverse complement strand
CTCGCCAGTCCCCGAACTCGACTCGCCAGTCCCCGAACTCGACTCGCCAGTCCCCGAACTCGACTCGCCAGTCCCCGAACTCGACTCGCCAGTCCCCGAACTCGACTCGCCAGTCCCCGGGCGGTGCTTGCAACGCGCCGTTGGCCGGGACTCGCCCCGGCGGGCGACTTACTTTCTTGCTTCGCCAAGAAAGTAAGCAAAGAAGGCGACCCGGCTTCACCGGTCGGCCTGCGGCCGACTGCCTTGCGCTGCTCGCAGCGGACGGCCGGTGCGGAACTCGCCGGCGTTGCCGGCTCAGACAGCCGCCCCGGAAAGCCCCGCCCGCTGCTGCGCTGCTCAGCGGTTCAGACGGGCTATTCGGATGCACCGCGCCGCTGCGGGGCGGGCATCCTGTGCGTGGCGAAACGTCGAAAAGCCCGACGAATGAACTTGAATCTTGTTCCGCCACGCTTCAGAACCTTGACCGTCGACGCCAGGGACGCTCGGTGCCGGCTCAGAGCCCGGCCAACGATTCGCCGAAACCACGGCACACGCGAGCAACGCCGCCGCTACTTGCAAGACAGCCGCGCAAGCACACCCCCGCCAATCCAGGCTTGATGGCGGGAAAGCGGCGGTTTGACGCGCTGCGGCCGGCGGGTGCCGCGCGTGGCGGGGACGCCCCGTGAACCTCTCGCGCCTCTTCATCTTCCGCCCGGTCGCCACCACGCTGCTGACCCTCGCCATTGCGCTGGCCGGGGCGATCGCCTTTCGCCTGCTGCCGGTGGCGCCGCTGCCGCAGGTCGAATATCCGACCATCTCGGTGTCGGCCAGCCTGCCCGGCGCCAGCCCCGAGGTGATGGCGGCGACCGTTGCCGGGCCGCTGGAGCGGATACTCGGGCAGATCGCCGGGGTCACCGAGATGACCTCCAACAGCACCCTCGGCGCGACCCGCGTGACCCTGCAGTTCGACCTGTCGCGCAGCATCGACGGCGCCGCCCGCGAGGTGCAGGCGGCCATCAACGCCGCCCGCAGCCAGCTGCCGACCAGCCTGCCGAGCAATCCGACCTACCGCAAGGTGAATCCGGCCGACACGCCGATCATGATCCTCGCGCTCACCTCGGCAACCCTCTCGCAGGGCCAGATGTACGACGCCGCGTCGACGGTGCTGGCGCAGCGGCTGGCGCAGGTCGAGGGCGTCGGGCAGGTGACGATCGGCGGCAGCTCGCTGCCGGCGGTGCGTGTCGAGCTCGATCCGGACCGCCTCGCCGCCAACGGCCTCAACCTCGACGACGTGCGCAGCGCCATCGTCGCCACCAACGCCAACCGGCCGAAGGGCGTGCTCGAAAACGCCGGCACCGCCTGGCAGATCGGCGCCAACGACCAGGCGCGCAGCGCCGACGACTACATGCCGCTCATCGTGTCGTGGAAGAACGGTGCCGCGCTGCGCCTGGCGGACGTCGCGCGGGTGCGCAGCGGCGTCGAGAACGACCGCAACTACGGTTACGCCAACGGCCGTCCGGCGGTGCTGCTGATGATCAACCGTCAGCCCGGCGCCAACATCATCGAGACCGTGGACCGCGTCAATGCGCTGCTGCCGCGCCTGTCGGCGAGCATCTCGCCGGCCATCGACCTGACCGTGGTGATGGACCGTACGCCGACCATTCGCGGTTCGCTGAAGGAGGTCGAGCGCACGCTGGCGATTTCGGTGGCGCTGGTGGTGATGGTGGTCTTCCTGTTCCTGCGCAACTGGCGGGCCACGCTGATCCCCAGCGTCGTCGTGCCGGTTTCGCTGGTGGGCACCTTCGCGGTGATGTATCTGGCCGGCTACAGCGTCGACAACCTGTCGCTGATGGCGCTGACCATCGCCACCGGCTTCGTCGTGGACGACGCCATCGTGGTGCTCGAGAACATTTCGCGGCACATCGACGCCGGCCTGCCGCCGCGCCGCGCGGCGCTCAAGGGCGCGCGCGAGATCGGTTTCACGGTGGTGTCGATGAGTCTGTCGCTGATCGCCGCCTTCATCCCGATCCTGGCGATGGGCGGCATCGTCGGGCGGTTGTTCCGCGAGTTCGCCGTCACCCTGTCGGCGGCGATCCTGGTGTCGATGCTGATCTCCCTGACCGCCACCCCGATGATGTGCGCCCGCCTGCTGCGGGCGCGGCCCCGGCAGGCGCCGGCGGGGCGTTTCGAGCGGCTCGCCGGCGGCATGCTGGCGCGCCTCGCCGGCGGCTACCGGCAGAGCCTCGGCTGGGCACTGGCCCGCCCGTGGCTGGTGCTGGCGGTGCTGCTGGCCACCGTCGGCTTCAACGTTTATCTCTACAACACCATTCCGAAAGGCTTCTTCCCGCAGCAGGACACCGGTCGCCTCCGCGGCTTCGTCGAGGCCGACCAAGCGATCTCCTTCCAGGCGATGAAGGGCAAGATGGACAGCTTCCTCGCCATCGTCGGCGCCGACCCGGCGGTGGACCACGTCACCGGTTTCACCGGCGGCAGCCAGCGCAACTACGGCTCGATGTTCATCACCCTCAAGCCGCTCGGCGAGCGCCAGGAATCCGCCGACGCCGTCGTCGGCCGCCTGCGCAAGAAGCTCGCCCGGGTGCCCGGCGCCAGCCTCTATCTCAGCCCGGTGCAGGACATCCGGATCGGCGGACGGCCATCCAACTCGGCCTACCAGTTCACGCTGCAGTCCGACAGCCTCGACGAGCTGCGCCTGTGGGAGCCGCGCATCCGCAACGCCTTGAGCCGCCTCGACGAGATCACCGACGTGTCGACCGACCAGCAGGACGCCGGCCCGCAGACCACGCTGGTCATCGACCGCGACGCCATCGCCCGCCACGGCCTGACGATGCGCGCGGTGACCACCGCGCTCAACGACGCCTACGGCCAGCGCCAGGTGTCGACGATCTACAACCCGCTCAACCAGTACCGCGTGGTGATGGAAGCCATGCCGGCCTACCTGCAGGGGCCGGATTCGCTGGCCCGGCTGACTCTCGTCGGCCCCGGCGGCGGACTGGTGCCGCTGGCGGCGGTGGCCCGCTTCGAAGCGACGCTGGCGCCGCTGTCGGTCAGCCACCAGGGCGGCTCGGCGGCGTCGACGATCAGCTTCGCGCTGCCCGAGGGCGGCTCGATCGGCACCGCAACCCGCGCCATCAACGACGCGCTGGCCAAGATCGGCGTGCCGGTGGGCATCCGTACCAGCTTCGAAGGTTCGGCCGGCGCCTTCCAGAAGTCGATGAGTACCCAGCCGCTGCTGATCCTCGCGGCGCTGGTGACGATCTACATCGTCCTCGGCGTCCTTTACGAAAGCCTGATCCACCCGATCACCATTCTGTCGACGCTGCCCTCGGCGGGCGTCGGCGCGCTGCTCGCGCTGCTGGCGGTGGACATGGAGTTCAGCCTGATCGCGATGATCGGCGTGATCCTGCTGATCGGCATCGTCAAGAAAAACGCCATCATGATGATCGACGTGGCCATCGAGCGGATGCGCGCCGGCGCCGCCAGCGCCCGCGAGGCGATCCACGACGCCGCCGTGCTGCGCTTCCGGCCGATCCTGATGACCACGCTGGCGGCGCTGTTCGGCGCGATTCCGCTGGCCATCGGCAGCGGCGACGGCGCCGAACTGCGTCAGCCGCTCGGCATCGCGATTGTCGGCGGGCTGATCCTCAGCCAGATCCTGACGCTCTACACGACGCCGGTGGTGTTCGTGATGATGGACCGCCTGCGCCGTCAGCCGGCGCGCCGCATCGGCGAGGCAACATGAAAACGCACCGGTCTGGAAGAAAGGCTCCGACGATGAAAGCTTTTGTAGGGGCGAACTTGTTCGCCCGACACGCGCTTACCACGCCATGCGGGCGAACAAGTTCGCCCCTACTGTTTGCGGTGCTGCTGCTTTCGGCGTGCGCCGTCGGCCCCGACTACGTCCGCCCGGCCGTCGACACCCCGGCGGCATTCAAGGAGGCCGGCGACTGGAAGCCGGCCAGCCCGCAGGACCCGGCCGCGTCCGACCGCTGGTGGACGGTTTTCGGCGACCCGCAGCTCGACGCGCTGCAGGCCCGGGTCGACATCTCCAACCAGAACCTGCGCGCCTTCGAGGCCCAGTTCCGCCAGGCCCGGGCGCTGGCCGACGCGGCGCGGGCGTCGTGGTTCCCGGCGCTCAACGCCAGCGCCGGGGCCAGCCGTTCGGCCACCTCCGCGGCCACCGCCACGGCCGGCAGCGCGCCACCGAAAAACAGT
>SSSX01000523.1 GCA_015657735.1 Zoogloeaceae bacterium | reverse complement strand
GGGGTGCCGGCGAGGTTGACGACCAGCACCGGATGGCCGGCGTGGGCCGCTTCGAGCAGCACCGTGCTGGCCTTGCCGACGATGCAGTTGGCGCCGGCCAGGCACGCGGCGAGGCTCATTTCGCCGTCGCCGAGCAGCCGGACGCCGGGCAGCCCGGCGGTGGCGGCGCGAAAATCCTCGGCGCGGTGGCGCGGGTGGATGCGCACCAGCAGCTCGGTGTCGGCGGGCAGGCTGGCGGCGAGCACGCGCAGGGTGTGAAGATCCTCGTCGAGGGTCATCAGGTAGGGGCACACCAGCGCATTGCCGCCGGCGATGTACACCACCCGCCGGGTGCCGCGGCGCGGCGGGGCGGCGTCGGCGCGCGGCTTGGCGCGGTTGAAGCCCATCACGTGGATGCGTTCGGCCGGCAGCCCGAAGCTTTCGAGCACCTGCCGGTAGGCCGGCCCCCAGGCGAAGAAGGCGTCGGCCAGCAGCTCGCGGCGCCCGCCGAGGGCGGCCGCGAAGAAGCCGATGTTGGTGACCCGGCGCGGGCTGATGATGCCGCCCTGGATGCCCCACAGGCAGCCGCCGTGGCGGTGGAGCGCGGCCGCCAGGCAGCGTCCGAGGTTGGAGAAGGATTCGACCGAGAGCACCCGCCCGACGTTTTCGCGGCGGACGAAACGCTCGGCGACCCGGGCGTGGAAATGCGCCGCGGCCAGCATGCCGGGCAGCATTTCGAGCAGGCGCGGGCGGAGCAGGGCGTGGAAATCCACCCCGCCGGCGCGGAACAGGCCGGCGAAGCCGGCGTCGCGATCGCCGGCCGCCACAACCCGCGCATAGCGCCGGCGCGCCCGCAGCGTGGCGAGGATGTCGGCCCAGCCGGCGTAGGCGTACCAGGGGCGGAAGCTGCCGGCGAGGATCAGACGCCATACCGTCAGCGTCGCGCGCCACCCGCCATGCGGAATTTTCGGCGGATTGATGCAGACTTTGAGCAGGCCCGGCCAGTGGTCGCGCAGCGGGGCTTCGAGGTTTTCGTAGTAGACGTCTTCGACCTGCAGGCGGCCGCGGGCGTCGGCGACGACCTTCGCCATCTCGCCGCCCGGCCCGACGATGGCGTCCACGCTGGCC
>SSSX01000522.1 GCA_015657735.1 Zoogloeaceae bacterium | reverse complement strand
CTCGCCCTGGCCCTCGCGGCCAGCCACGCGGCGGCCGACATCAACGTCGGCGTCGTCTTCTCGCTGACCGGTCCGGCCGCGTCGCTCGGCGCCGAAACCAGGAAGGCGGTGGACCTGATGCCGGCCAGCATCGCCGGGCAGACGATCAACTACATCGTGCTGGACGACGCCACCGATCCGACCAACGCCATCAAGAACGCACGCAAGCTGGTCGGCGAGAACAAGGTGGACGTGCTGTTCGGGCCCAACCTGATCACCTCGGGCACCGCCATGGCCGACGTCGCCACCGACGAGAAGGTGCCCCTGCTGTCCCAGGCGCCCATCGAGGTCAGCCCCGACAAGCAGAAGTGGGCCTTCCGCGTCGAGCCGACCGCCGACATCATGGTGAGCCGCGCCGTGGCAGACATGCGCGAGCGCGGGATCAAGACCGTCGGCTTCATCGGCTTTTCCGATTCGTGGGGCGAGCTGCTGCTGAAAGCCCTCACCAAGACCACCGAGGCCGCCGGCATCCGCATCGTCGCCACCGAGCGCTACTCCCGCCCCGATCCGTCCGTCGCCGGGCAGGTTCTCAAGCTGCTCGCCGCCAGGCCCGACGCGGTGTTCGTCGGCGGCTCGGGCACCCCGGCCGCCCTCCCGGCGATCACCCTGCGCGAGCGCAAGTACGCCGGGCCGATCTACCAGTCCCACGCGGTGGCCAACAAGGATTTCCTGCGCGTCGGCGGCAAGGCCGTCGAAGGCAACCGCCTGCCGGTGGCGCCGGTGCTGGTCGCCGAACAGCTGCCCGACGACCATCCCAACAAGAAGGTCGGCCTCGCCCTGGTGCAGGCGCTCGAAGCGAAGTTCGGCCCGAACGCCCGCTCGACCTTCGCCGGCGCCTCGTGGGACGGCTGGCTGCTCCTCGAACGCGCCTTCACCGCGGCCCTGAAGACCGCCAGGCCCGGCACGCCGGCGTTCCGCGAAGCGGTGCGCGACGCGCTCGAAAAAACCACCCGGCTCGTCGGCGCCAACGGCACCTACACCCTGTCGCCGGCCAATCACGGCGGCTACGACCCGGCCAGCCCGGTGCTGATCGAGGTCGTCAACGGCAGCTGGAGGCTCGTCAAATGAAGCCCGAACATTTCGACACCGATGTGCTGATCGTCGGTTCCGGCCCCGCCGGCGCCACCACGGCGCTGGCCCTCGCCACCTACGGCGTCGCCGCGCACGTGGTGTCGCGGCACAACTGGCTGGCCGACACGCCCCGCGCCCACATCACCAACCAGCGCACGATGGAGGTGCTGCGCGACCTCGCCGTCGAGGAGGAAGCCTACCGCTACGCGACGCCCTGGCAGCTGATGGGCGACAGCCTGTTTGCCACCAGCCTGGCCGGCGACGAGCTGCTGCGGATCCGCGCCTGGGGCACCGGCGAGGCGCGCAAGGGCGACTACCTGCAAGGCAGCCCGTGCGAACTGCTCGACATTCCCCAGCCGCTGATCGAGCCCATCATCTACAAGAACGCCGCCGAGCGCGGGGCGCGCTTCTCGTGCAACACCGAGTACCTGTCCCACACCCAGGACGCCACCGGCGTGACGGTCGCACTGCGCGACCGCCTGACGGACCGCGAGTACACGCTGCGGGCGCGCTTCCTGGTGGGCGCCGACGGCGCCAGGTCCAAGGTGCTCGACGACGCCGGCCTGCAGGTCGAGGGGCAGCTGGCGCGGGCCGGCACCACCTACGTCATCTTCAACGCCGACCTGTCGCGCTACGTCGCCCACCGGCCGAGCATCCTGCACTGGATCGTGACGCCCGACGCCGCCTTCGGCGAGATCGGCTTCGGCCTCCTGCGGGCCGTGAAGCCCTGGACCCAGTGGATCGCCGGCTGGGGCATCGACCTCTCGAAGGGCGAGCCGGACCTGAGCGACGACTTCGTGCTGAAGCAGATCCGGATCCTGGTCGGCGAGCCGGATCTCGAGGTCGAGATCGTCCGGACCTCGGTCTGGTACGT
>SSSX01000521.1 GCA_015657735.1 Zoogloeaceae bacterium | reverse complement strand
GCCAAGGCCGGTGTGATCGGCTTCACCAAGGCGCTGGCGGCCGAACTGGCCACCAAGGGTGTGACCGTCAACGCCATCGCCCCGGGCTACATCGGCACCGACATGGTCATGGCGATCAAGGAAGAGATCCGTCAGGGCATCATCGACACCGTGCCGATGAAGCGTCTGGGCAAGCCGGAAGAAATCGGCGGTGCAGTGGTCTACCTGTCGTCCGAACTGGCTGGTTACATGACCGGCGCCACGCTGAACATGAACGGCGGCCTGTACTACCAATAAGCAGTTGTAACAATCTTCACAAGAACCCCGCCATCCGGCGGGGTTTTTTTTGCGCAGCGCAGTATAATCTCCGAAGGCGACTCTATCGCCACCGAGGAGAAAACACAGATGGCCGATCCAATTCGCCTGATAAAAAAGTACCCGAACCGCCGTCTTTACGACACTCAGACCAGTTCCTACATCACGCTCGCCGACGTGAAGGAGCTTGTTCTCGAACATGGCAGCTTCCAGGTCGTCGATGCCAAAACCGGTGAAGACCTGACCCGCAACATCCTGCTGCAGATCATCCTCGAAGAGGAGGCCGGTGGCGCCCCGATGTTCACCAGCGATTTGCTGTCCCAGATGATCCGCTTCTACGGCAACGCCATGCAGGGGATGATGGGCAAGTATCTCGAGAACAACATCAAGGCTTTCACCGACATGCAGGCCAAGCTGCAGGAGCAGGTGCGTTCCGTTTATGGCGAGAACGCGGTGGTGAGCCAGGATCTGTGGGCGCAGTTCCTGAACTTCCAGGGCCCCGCGATGCAAAGCATGATGGGGGCCTACATGGAACAGAGCAAGAAGATGTACGCGCAGATGCAGGAGCAGCTCGACAGCCAGACGCGCAACCTCTTCTCCGGCTTCCAGTTCCCGAACTTCTCTGGCGGTTTCGCCGGTGAGAAGGGCGAACCTCCGGCGCCCGGCGGCGATCCGGCCGACACGCCGAAAAAATAACATCCGGGCCGCGCAATCGTCGCGGCCTTTGCACTTTCTTCCCAACGGTTTTTCCTGCGCATGACCCAATCCAAGCTAGCGGCCGCACCCAAGGTCGGCTTCGTATCCCTCGGCTGCCCGAAGGCGCTGGTCGATTCCGAGCACATCCTGACCCGCCTGCGGGCCGAGGGCTACGAGATTTCGCCGTCCTACGAAGGCTCCGATCTGGTGGTGATCAACACCTGCGGTTTCATCGATGCGGCGGTCGAAGAATCCCTCGATGCCATCGGCGAGGCGCTCAACGAGAACGGCCGGGTGATCGTCACCGGCTGTCTCGGCGCCAAGGAAGACGTGGTGATGGCGGCCCATCCGCAGGTGCTGGCGGTCACCGGCCCGCACGCCACCGAGCAGGTCATGCACGAAGTGCACAAGCATCTGCCCAAGCCTCACGACCCGTTCATCGACCTGCTGCCGCCCCAGGGCATCAAACTGACGCCCGATCACTACGCCTACCTGAAGATTTCGGAGGGCTGCAACCATCGCTGCACCTTCTGCATCATCCCGTCGATGCGCGGTGATCTGGTCAGCCGGCCGATCGGCGAGGTGATGCGCGAGGCCGAAAACCTCGTCAACGCCGGCGTCAAGGAACTGCTGGTCGTCTCGCAGGACACCTCCGCCTACGGCGTCGACGTCAAATACCGCACCGGTTTCTGGGGCGGCCGTCCGGTGCGCACCAAGCTCTACGACCTCTGCAACGCGCTCGGCGAACTGGGCGTGTGGGTGCGCCTGCACTACGTCTACCCGTATCCGAGCGTCGACGACATCATCCCGCTGATGGCCGAAGGCAAGATCCTGCCCTACCTCGATGTGCCCTTCCAGCACGCCAGCCCGCGCATCCTCAAGGCCATGAAGCGGCCGGCCAGCACCGAGAACAACCTCGAACGGATCCGCCGCTGGCGCGACATCTGCCCCGACCTGACGATCCGCTCGACCTTCATCACCGGCTTCCCCGGCGAAACCGACGCCGATTTCGAGGAGTTGCTGCAGTTCCTCGAAGAAGCCAAGCTCGACCGCGTCGGCGCCTTTGCCTACTCGCCGGTCGAAGGGGCGGCGGCCAACAAACTGCCCGATCCGGTGCCGGAGGAAATCCGCGAGGAACGCCGCATCCAGCTGATGGAATTCCAGGAAGACATCTCGACCGCCCGCCTCGAGCGTTTCATCGGCCGCGAGATGACGGTGCTGGTCGACGAGATCGACGACGAGGGTGCGCTGGCCCGCTCGCCGGGCGACGCGCCGGAAATCGACGGCCTTGTCATCATCCCCGACGGTGCCAACCTCGAAGCCGGCGAGTTCGCCCGCGTGCGCATCACCGACTGCGACGTGCACGACCTCTACGCCGAGCCGTTGTAGGCGCTTGTCCGCGTGAAGCGCGCCCCGCGGATCGGCATCGCCCTCGGCAGCGGCTCCGCCCGCGGCTGGGCGCACATCGGCGTGCTGCGCGCCCTCGCGCGCGAGGGCATCGAGCCGCAGATCATCAGCGGCTGCTCGGTCGGCGCCTTCGTCGGAGCCGTCGCCGCGGCGGGCGATCTCGACAAGCTCGGCACCTGGGTCGAAACCCTCGGCTGGCAGCGCGTCGTCGGCCTGCTCGACATGGGGCTGCGCGGCGGGCTGATCAAAGGCGACAAGCTGATCGCCTTCTTCGAGCGCAATTTCGTCGATCGCGATTTCACCGCGCTGGCGCGCAGCTTCGCTTGCGTCGCCACCGATCTGCAAAGCGGCCATGAAATCTGGCTGCGCGAAGGCAGCGTGTCGGCGGCCGTGCGCGCGTCGATCGCGCTGCCGGGCCTGATGGCGCCGATCTGGCAGGATGGCCGCCTGCTGGTGGACGGCGGACTGGTCAATCCGGTGCCGGTATCGCTGGCACGGGCGATGGGCGCCGACATCGTCATCGCCGTCGATCTCAACTCCGACGTGGTTGGCGCCGCCTGGCGCAACCGCACGCCCGCCGAGCCGACGCCGGCCAGCAGCTGGTCGAAAAAGCTGCTGGCACGTTTCGGACGCAACGGGCACGACGACGTCGAAACGCAGCCCGAAGAGACGACGAGCCTGCCGTCGATGCTTACCGTGATGCACAGCAGCATCTCCATCATGTCGGTGCGCATCGCCCGCAGCCGGCTGGCCGGCGAACCCGCCGACGTGCTGATTTCTCCGCGCCTTGCCCAGCTCGGGCTGATGGACTATCACCGCGGCGCCGAAGCGATCGCCGAGGGCGAAGCCGCCGTCGAGCTGGCGCTGCCGGCGATCCGCCACGCGCTCGAACGCTGAAACCTTCGCCTGCCGGGAGACCGCGCCGTGTCTGATCTGATCGAAACCCTGCGCGCCATCGTCGGCGCGTCCCACTGCCTCGTCGCTGCCGACGACACGGCGCCGTACCTTACCGACTGGCGCGGGCGTTACACCGGTGCGGCGCAAGCCGTGATCCTGCCGGCCGACACCGCCGAGGTCGCGGCGGTGGTTGGCGCCTGTGCGGTGGCGGGTTGTGTCGTCGTGCCGCAGGGTGGCAATACCGGTTTGTGCGGCGGCGCGACGCCGCTTGCCGACGGCGCGGCCGTCGTCGTCAACCTGTCGCGGCTGCGCCGCGTCCGCCGGGTCGATGCCGACAACAACGCCATCACCGTCGAGGCCGGCGTGACGCTGGCCGCGGTGCAGGCGGCGGCGGCCGAAGTCGATCGGCTGTTTCCGCTCTCGCTGGCCAGCGAAGGCAGTTGCGAGGTCGGCGGTTTCGTGTCGACCAATGCCGGCGGCGTGCAGGTGCTGCGCTATGG
>SSSX01000520.1 GCA_015657735.1 Zoogloeaceae bacterium | reverse complement strand
GCGCAACGGCACGCTGCACATCTTCATGCCGCCGCTGTCGCGCCTCGAGAACTATCTCGAACTGGTCGCGGCGGTCGAAGCCACCGCTGCCGATCTCGGCACGCCGGTCGTCATCGAAGGCTACGAGCCACCGTCCGACCCGCGCCTGACCCACTTCCGGATCACCCCCGACCCCGGCGTGATCGAGGTCAACATCCACCCGGCGAGCAACTGGGAAGAACTGGTCGAGCGCACCACCCACCTCTACGAAGCGGCCCACTACTCGCGCCTCACCACCGAGAAGTTTATGGTCGACGGCCGTCACACCGGCACCGGCGGCGGCAACCACTTCGTGCTCGGCGGCGCCACCCCGGCCGATTCGCCGTTCCTGCGCCGGCCCGACGTGCTGCGCAGCCTGATTTCCTACTGGCACAACCACCCGAGCCTGTCCTACCTGTTCTCCGGCCTCTTCATCGGCCCGACCAGCCAGGCGCCGCGCATCGACGAGGCGCGCAACGACTCGGTGTATGAAATCGAGACCGCCTTCCGTCAGTTCCCCGAAATGGGCGAAAACGTGCCGCCGTGGCTCATCGACCGGCTGCTGCGCAACCTGCTGATCGACGTCTCCGGCAACACCCACCGCTCCGAGTTCTGCATCGACAAGCTCTACTCGCCCGACGGCCCCACCGGTCGCCTCGGCCTGGTCGAGATGCGCGCCTTCGAGATGCCGCCCCACGCGCGCATGTCGCTCGCCCAGCAGCTCCTGCTGCGCGGCCTGCTGGCGCGTTTCTGGGAAACCCCCTACGCGCCGGAGCGCCTGGTGCGCTGGGGCACCGAATTGCACGACCGCTTCCTGCTGCCGCACTTCGTCGAGCAGGATTTCAACGACGTGATGGACGACATGCAGGCCCACGGCCTGGCCTTCAAGCCCGAGTGGTTCGCCCCGCACCTCGAATTCCGCTTCCCGAAGATCGGCGATTTCGCGGTGCGCGGCATTGAGGTCGAACTGCGCAGCGCCCTCGAACCGTGGCACGTGATGGGCGAGGAAGGCGCCGTCGGCGGCACCGTGCGCTTCGTCGATTCGTCGGTCGAACGTCTGCAGGTGCGCGCCACCGGCATGTCGAACGACCGCTTCGTGCTGGCGGTGAACGGCCGCAGCATCCCGCTGCAACCGACCGGCACCGTCGGCGAGCACGTCGCCGGCGTGCGCTACCGCGCCTGGCAGCCGCCGTCGTGCCTGCATCCGACCATCCCGCCGCACGCGCCGCTGGTGTTCGACCTGGTGGACACATGGACCGGGCGTTCGCTGGGCGGCTGTCAGTACCACGTGTCGCACCCGGGCGGCCGCAGCTTCGAAACCTTCCCGGTCAACGCCTTCGAAGCCGAAAGCCGGCGCCTCGCCCGCTTCTTCCGCATGGGCCACACCCCGGGCGAGCCGCCGCTCAAGACGTCGCCGGTGGAACGGGAGTTCCCGTTCACCCTCGATCTGCGACGTTAAGTCCGTCACGCTGCGCCGGCAGGAGCGGGTGCGGGACGTGTCCCGTGCCCGCTCCTGCCGCCTGCGCCGGAATACACCGCCATTTCGATGTGATAGCTTTCCGCGGATGAGCAGCCCCTTCCTCGCCCATTACACCTATCGCCCCGACAGCTACGACGAGTTGTGCGGGGACGATGGCGTGCGGCCGCACTGGCGCCAGTTTCTCGACCACCTCGACGAATCCGGCAGCGACATCCTGAAGGCCCGCGCCGCCCAGCTGGCGCGCGGCATCCAGCAGAACGGCGTGACCTACAACGTCTATGCCGACCCCCGCGGCGTCGGCCGGCCGTGGTCGCTCGACCTGCTGCCGCTGATCCTCCCGGCCGACGAGTGGCGCGGCATCGCCGCCGCCATCGGGCAGCGCGCGCGACTGCTCAACGCGCTGCTGGGCGATCTCTACGGCGCCCAGACGACGCTCGCCGAAGGGCTGCTGCCGCCCGAACTGGTGTTCGGTCACAAGGGTTTCCTGTGGCCGTGCCACGGCGTCCGCCCGCCCGGCGGCAATTATCTGCACCTTTACGCCGCCGATCTGGCCCGCTCGCCGGACGGCCGCTGGTGGGTCATCGCCGACCGCACGCAGTCGCCGTCGGGCGCCGGCTACGCGCTCGAGAACCGCCTGCTGGTGTCCCGCGCCTTCCCGGATCTGTTCCGCGACATGCAGGTGCACACCCTGGCGCGTTTCTTCCGCAACCTGCAGAGCAGCCTCGCCAGCCAGGCGCCGACCGACGGCGAGCCGCCGCTGACCGTGCTGCTGACCCCCGGCCCGTTCAACGAAACCTATTTCGAGCACGTCTACCTGGCCCGCTACCTGGGCTTTCCGCTGGTCGAGGGGCAGGATCTGACGGTCCGCAACGACACCGTCTACCTCAAGACCGTCTCCGGTCTCGAACGGGTCCACGCGATCCTGCGCCGCCTCGACGACGACTTCTGCGATCCGGTCGAGCTGCGCGCCGACTCGGCCCTCGGCGTGCCCGGCCTGCTCAGCGCGGTGCGCGCCGGGCGCGTGCTGGTCGCCAACGCGCTCGGTTCCGGCCTGCTCGAGTCGGCCGCGCTGCCCGGCTTCCTGCCCGGCATCTGCCGCCATCTGCTCGGCGAGGAACTGGCGATGCCGTCCGTCGCCACCTGGTGGTGCGGCGAAGAGCCGGCGCGCCGGCAGGTGCTCGACAAGCTGCGCAAGCTGGTCCTCAAGCCGACGTTCCCCGGCGCGTCGTCGGAGATCATCTTCGGCGACCAGCTCGCCGACGACCAGCTCGACGCGGTGGCGGCGCGCATCGAATCCAACCCCTCGGCCTTCGTCGCCCAGGAACTCGTCAAGCTTTCGCGTGCCCCGGTATGGGTCGGCGGCCAGCGGCGCAAGCTGCGCACCCGGGCGATGGGCCTGCGCGTCTACGCCACGATCACCCCGGAAGGCTACACCGTGCTGCCGGGCGGGCTGGCGCGGGTGGCCGGGGTCGAGAACATGCGCATCCTGACGCTGCAGAAGGGTGGCAGCAGCAAGGACACCTGGGTGCAGTCCGACGGGCCGGTATCCACCTTCAGCATGCTGCACAGCAGTATCGGGGTGGCCGACCTGATCCGCGAAACCGGCACCCTGTCGTCGCGTCTGGCCGAAAACCTGTTCTGGTTCGGCCGCTACTCGGAGCGCTGCGACGCCCTTGCCCGCCTGGCGCGGCTGGCCCTCGCGCGGCTGTCGGAAGGGCGCCGCGGCGAACGCGCCGGTGCGCTCGGCATGCTCCTCGAACTTGCCGCCGGCGCCGGCCTCATCGAAGCCGAGGCGCTCGACGCGCCGCTCGCCAAGGCCGAGCTGGAGCTTTTCCGCGCGGTGCTCGACCGCCAGGCCGACCACGGCCTCGCCGCCAACCTGCAGCGCCTCGCGTGGTGCGCCGGTCAGGCGCGGGAGCATCTGTCCCTCGACCACTGGCACGCCCTCAAGCGCCTGTCGGCGGAGATCGAATCCTGTCGCGACAAGGTCAGCGACGTGCCGGCGCTGCTCGAATTCCTCGACGAAGCGCTGACCACCTTCGTGTCGCTGTCGGGCTTCGCGATGGACAACATGACCCGCGACATGGGCTGGCGCCTGCACATCGTCGGGCGCCGCATCGAGCGGCTCGACAACCTGTCCGGCACGCTGGCCAGCTTCCTGCGCCGCCATGCCGACATCCCCACCCCGCTGCACCGCGAGCTGGCCGTCGAAGCGCTGCTCGAACTGTGCGATTCGATCATCACCTATCGCACCCGTTACCGCGCCCAGCCGGCCCTGCTGCCGGCCATGCACCTGCTCGGCCTGGACGACGCCAACCCCCACGCGCTGGCCTTCCAGCTGCGCATGCTGACCAACTACCTGAGCAAGTTCGAGGCCGAGGGCCAGCCGCTTGGCGTCGACGAACTGGAAACCGCCTTCGCCGCCTTGCAGGCCTTTCCGTGGAAGAAGCTCGAACCCGGCGTGCCGGAAGCCGAATACAAGGCCGCCTGCCTGCTGCTGGCCGAGTGCTTCGAGGCCATTGCCGGCGTCGGCCGCGGCCTCTCCGACCGCCTCGCGATGCGCTTCTTCAGCCATACCGGCCGCATCGGCCAGGCCACCTTCGCCGCCTGACCATCCCGCCATGAG
>SSSX01000519.1 GCA_015657735.1 Zoogloeaceae bacterium | reverse complement strand
TCACACCTTCAGGAAGTGCTCCCGGTAGTAGCGCAGTTCGGCGATGGATTCGTGGATGTCGTCGAGCGCCTTGTGGGCGCCCTTCTTCTCGAGGCCCTTGTAAACATCGGGGCGCCAGCGGCGGCACAGCTCCTTGAGCGTCGACACGTCCAGATTGCGATAGTGGAACCAGTCCTCCAGCTTGGGCATGTAGCGCGCCATGAAACGGCGGTCCTGGCCGATCGAGTTGCCGCACATCGGCGACGTGCGCGACGGGATGTAGTCCTTCATGAACGCCAGATAAAGCTGTTCGGCTTCGGCCTCGCCGATCGTCGACGCCTTGACCCGCTCGATCAGCCCCGACCGGCCGTGGGTGTTCTTGTTCCACTCGTCCATCCCGTCGAGCACCGCGTCGGACTGATGCACGGCGATCACCGGGCCTTCGGCGATCACGTCGAGGTTGCCGTTGGTGACGACCATCGCCATCTCGATGATGCGGTCGCTGTCGGGATTGAGGCCGGTCATTTCCATGTCCAGCCAGATGAGGTGATTCTGGTCCTGTGCCATAATCGGTCCGCTTTTTGGTAAAGGCCCGATTCTACGCCGAGCCGGCCCGACCCGCCCCCGCAGCCGCCCTTCCCCGACGCGCCATCCGATGACCTCCAGCAGCTTCACCGCCCTCTTCCTCGCCGCCTTCGGCGCCGGCCTGCTCGTCCGCATCTGGCTGGCGCGCCGCCACGTCAAGCACGTGCTGGCCCACCGCGAAACGGTGCCGGCGGCCTTCGCCGCCAGCATTTCGCCGGATGCCCACCGCAAGGCCGCCGACTACACCGTGGCGCGGGTCCGCCTGGGCGTCGTCGATCTGCTGGTGTCGGCCGCGCTGCTGCTGGCGCTCACCG
Source organism: Zoogloeaceae bacterium (assembly GCA_015657735.1). Lineage (GTDB taxonomy): Bacteria > Pseudomonadota > Gammaproteobacteria > Burkholderiales > Rhodocyclaceae > Zoogloea. Next base: position 191 of record SSSX01000519.1, on the reverse strand, counting down.
TTGGCGGCGGGCTGCAGCTGCTGCACGACACCTCGTCCCGCGTCGCCGACGCCGGCAGCCTCGGCCACGGGCTCGTCTTCATCGCCGCGGTGGCCAGCGTGTCGTGGCTGGCCGATCTGCCGCTGGCGATCTACCGCAGCTTCGGCCTCGAAGCCCGCTTCGGCTTCAACCGGCTGACCCCCGCGCTATTC
>SSSX01000518.1 GCA_015657735.1 Zoogloeaceae bacterium | reverse complement strand
GGGATCTCCGGCATGTCATCGCCGTACAGGTCTTTCGCATCGTCGTACACGTCGCCATCGGATGGCTCGTCGGCCTCCGGCTCGGGGGCTGGCGATGGCTCTGGTTCAGATGGTGGATTGGTGATGCCCAGCCGGGAAGTCAGGTCAGCCACGTTGGTGATACCGAGCTTGCGCAGCAGATCGAGCGCCGCCGGATCGATGCCCGCCTCTTTGGCCAGCTGATCGATGATCGGCGGCTTGAAGGCGATCTTGGTCAGCAGGAATGGATTGGGCTTCCAGCCAACGGTGTCGAACACTACGAGGCCCGGCGGCACGAGTTCGCCGTCGGCGTTCGGCACCCAAGCGACCTGATTGAGCGTCCGGATGAAGGTGGCGTCGAATCGGGCAGTCTTCGTTTCGTGGGAATAGCCCCATTTGTAGGAGCCGTAAAAGGCGGCAGTACCACGCGCCTCGAGGTCAGCCAACGCCTCCCACAGCACCCTGACTCTGGCTGTTGCCTCCTTGGGTTTCAGCGTGGGCAAGAACTCCAGCAGCTGTGTCAGCCCGCGAAGAGTGAAGTCTTCTGGCTGGCTTTCCCAACTCGCACGTTCAAGGCCTGCTTCTCTGCGAATCTGCGCCTTCTCGGAATGCCGCAGTCCCGACGGTGTTGCTTGGGGAATGAGGTAGCGGCTTGCGCCACATGACACAAGCAGGTCGCGGATGTCTTCACCGCGCAGACAGTCGTATTCGTTGTCGACCATCAGGATGTCGGGCACGCCTGCGAAGAGCTGCTGCAGGCGGTCGGTTGCGATGTAAACCTCGCTGGGCCTGGCGACATAGGCCTTCCCGTCGCCGGTGTCGACCACCATCACAAAGGTGGTATCGCGCAGGGCGGCCCGGAGCTTTTCCTTCTGGATTCCGGAGTCTGTGCTGAAGGCGGCACGGATACGCTCGATGTCGGCAGCGTAGGCATCGTCGCCCACATCCACTTCTTCCTGCTGATACTTCGGCAGGAGGTTCCAGATCACGTCATCCACCGGGTCGGGTTCGGTGATGCCCAGCGAACTCAGGAACAGGCGCACCTCGGGTGTCGCGCACACCGCACGGCGCATCGTTGGGAAGCTAGTGGCAATGGCGCTGGGCAGGAAGGCCTTGGCTTTCCCGTTCTCGCGGGCGAGGACGTGGGTGCCATCATCAAGGCGGATGAGCGGAACAGTGTCGAGGTGGCGACGCAGAGCCTTCTCCTGGCCGCTCAGGAATTCGTACAGCCGCAAGACCCACGCGTCGGATTGCGTCTCAAGAAATGACTTGGTCAGGCTCGGCACCAACTTTGTCGGCGTGATCTCGTCGATGTCGAGTTCGCGCATCAGGTACTGGCGAATCTCAGGTGCCTTGTCCTGAGTGATATCGCCAGACAACCATGCGGCGACCTCCGAACCGAACAGCGCCGCGACCTGTTCCGGGCTGAACAGCTCGCGCAACTCTTGCGTGCGCGCCAGCTTGGCCTGATGGGCGGTGACATGCCTGCCGTCGAAGGTCGGAAGCAGCGCCTCCTCCTGAAACGCCTTCCGGACGGCATCGAACATCGGCGCGAACCGCGAATCTTGCGGGAACTTCTCGCGGTCAAGCGGCAGGCAGCGCAACGCCGAGACATCCAGCATCGCCTCGTCCCGCATCCAGCGCATCGCTTCCACCAGCAGGCTGGACGTTTCCTTGACCAGATGCTGGTTCCACAGCTCGCCAGGCGGGATGTTGTCGCGGCTGGGCGTGGTTCGGTACGGCCCCTGCACGAGAAAACCAAGGTGGCTCTCAACAACGGTCGGGAAGAAGACCACTAGCGGCGACTTGGCCAGAGGCTGCACAGCCCAGCGACCAGGGGCGTCCTTGACCGCGACCAGCGAAAAAGCGATTTCCACCCGCCCGACCTTCTGCCGCTCGGCAGAAAACACGTCGCGGTGGAAAACCAGCCAGTTCTGATCGACTTCGGGCCGATCATCCTCTTTGCCGATCACCGTGATGCGCTGGACATTAGGTCCGAGCGATTCGGGGATATTGCGTAGGTAGAACCCGGACGCGCCGCCCTCGACGCTCCAGTTGATTTCGTCGATGTGGCGCAGGAACAGCAGCGCGCCCGGGCCCAAGTGGCGGAATCCAGCCGTGATATCTTGCGCTGCGCTCCTGTCCTCCGGTTTCAGTGGCAGGATGATCTGCGTCTCGTCTGCCGCGCGCGCCGAACGTTCCGAGCGTTTGGGGAAAGACATAATTCTGAATGGCGAAGTCCTCGTCGCCAGAGTGAATTTCCGGAAGATCGGTGACGGTGTAGACGGACTTGAAGCCGAGGCCGAAGCGGCCAATGGAGGACTCGTTCTTGGTGCTCTCGGCGATGTCGCAGACGCTTCGGACGTCGGCCTCGTCGAACGGCTTGCCGAAGTGGGAGAGCGTCAGGCGGGTCGGGTTCAGGGTGAACGCAACCTTGCGCGATCCGCGCCAGTCGCCGCGCCGACCGAGAGCGTCCTCGGCGTTTTGCAGCAGTTCGAAGATGAAGTGTGTGCGGTCGTCGTACAGCCCAGCGGCCAGCTTCCCAGACTTTTGAGCGCCTTTGGTGCCGTAGCTCTCCCGGTTTTCCTTGCAGATTCCCTCGTAGTTGGATACCACCGCCGCTCCCTCTCGGTCAGGCATCGATTCGATGCCAAGTTTGCCCAAGTCTGCACAATTGGGAAATTTTATGACAAGATCTGGCAGCAAACCAAGCGCAGCGCAGATGACATAGGAAAGCCGATGAGCGACCAGCCGGACGAGATCCTCACGATTGACGAGGTTGCCGCCTACTTGAAGGCAGGCAAACGCACGGTTTATCGCCTTGCAGCTAGCGGCAAGCTCCCTGCGTTCAAGCTCGGCGGCACTTGGCGATTCCGTCGCGGCGATCTGGATCAATGGATCGCCAGCCGCATCGGCAGGGCGATGGCGGATGAGGACGAGGGGGCGGTATGACAGCCAGCACTCCCGCCCTCCAGTCCAAGGCCAACACCCAGCAGCTTGAGGCAATCCTTGCCACCGATGGCCCGGTGCTCATCATCGCCGGGCCGGGGTCGGGCAAGACCTTCACGCTGGTCGAGCGCATCGTCTATCTCATCACCCACAAGGGCGTTGCCCCCGAGTCACTGCTGGTCGTCACCTTCACCGACAAGGCCGCGCGTGAACTGACCACCCGCATTTCGAATCGGCTGGCCGAGGTGGGCATCCAGTTCAACTTGAACGAGATGTACCTCGGCACCTTCCACTCCATTTGCCTGCGGCTGCTGGAGGATTACCGCGAGTTCACCCGGCTCAAGCGTAGCTTCACGCTGTTCGATCAGTTCGACCAGCAATACTTCCTCTACCAGCACATCAAGGACTTCCGCGAGCTGCCCGATGCCCAGCTCGTTATGGGTGACGACCAAACGGGCCGTTGGGCGCAGTCGGAGAACCTGCTCAAGTGGCTCAACAAGGTCAGCGAGGAGGCGCTCGATGCGACCACGCTGGCGGCGGCCCCGGAGCCGGAAATCCGCGCCCTAGCCACCTGCTTTGCTAAGTACCAGGAGCTGCTGCACGAGCACAACTCGCTGGACTTCTCCGGCATCCAGTACGAGGCCCTGCAACTGCTGGAAAAGCGCCCCGAAGTGATTGCGCAACTGCGCGAAAAGCTCACCCACCTGATGGTGGACGAGTACCAGGACACCAACACCATTCAGGAGCGCATCCTCCTGCGGTTGGCGGGAGAGCGCCGCAATCTGTGCGTGGTGGGCGACGATGACCAGGGCTTGTACCGCTTTCGCGGCGCCACTATCCGCAACATTCTGGAGTTCCCGACGCTGTTCGACGACGGTCAGTGCAAGCAAGTCAAGCTCACCGTCAATTACCGCTCGCACCCGGACATCATCCGTTTCTACAACGAGTGGATGAAGGAACAAGTCTGGGACGACGGCACTCGCGTGTTCCGCTTCGCTAAGCAGATCGTGCCGCGTGAGGACGACTTTCCGGACTTGCCCACTGCGGTGCGGCTGGCCGCCAGCGACGACAAGGACGACACCACGAACTGGCACGCCGAGGTTCTGACCTTCCTCAACGGGCTGAAGGCTTCGGGCCGACTTTCCGACTGGAACCAGGTGGCCTTTCTGTTCCGCTCGGTCAAGAACGACAAGGTGGTGGCGCTGGCCCGCTTTCTCGAAGCGCAGGGTGTGCCCGTGTTCTCGCCCCGCTCGAACATGTTCTTCGAGCGCGAGGAAATCCGCCTGATGATCGGCGCGCTGATCTTCCTGTTCCCGCAGTTCCCCAAGGTGCGGGCGTGGGCGGAAGGCGTCACGCTGCCCATCTGGGACTACTACGACCACCAGTGCTTCAAGCCCTTCATCGACGAGCTGCGCAAGCCGGAGAACAAGCCGCTGCTCGACTGGTCGCGCCCGCTGGCCAAGCGCCACGCCGTGCTGACGCAGAACACTGACTACGCCTTCTCCGGCCTGTTCTACCAGCTGCTGCAGTTCCCGCTGTTCTCGCGCTTTCTCACTGAGGAGGCCGTGCAAGGCGTGGACAAGGGGCGCGCCGCGCGCAACCTCGGCACCTTCTCCAAGCTGCTCACCAAGTTCGAGTACCTGCACTTTGTCAGCGTGCTCAACCCCGAGTGGCTGGAAAAGAACCTGCGCGACCTGTTCAACCAGTTCTTGCGCTTCCTCGTCGATGGCGGCATCGGCGAGTACGAGGACGAATCCGAGTATGCACCCAAGGGCTGCGTCTCGTTTCTGACCATCCACCAGTCCAAAGGGCTGGAGTTTCCAGTGGTGGTGTGCGGTTCGCTAGAGGCGGTGCCGCGCAAGCAGTACGGCGCGCTTGATGTGCTGCTGGAAGACGGCGGCTACCTTTCCAAGGAACGCTTCGAGCCGCTCGACCACATCAAGAATTTCGACTTCTGGCGGCTGTTCTACACCGCCTTCTCGCGCGCCCAGAACCTGCTGGTGCTGGCCGCGCAGGAGAAGCAGGGGCGCGGCAAATCGCCGTCCAAATACTTCGAGCGCCTGTTCTACGAGCTTCCCAGCTGGCGCGACATTGATCTGTCGGAGTTGGCCTTCGAGGCCGTGAAACAGATCAACCTCAAGCGCGAATACTCCTTCACCTCACACATCACCGTGTTCGAGAACTGCGCCGAGCAGTACCGCTTCTTCAAGGAGCTGGAGTTCGCGCCCATCCGCGAAAGCCCGATGCTGTTCGGTACGCTGGTGCACCAGACCATCGAGGACATCCACAAGACCGTGCTGCGCGGCGAAGAAGCCAGCATCACCTTCGATGCCATCAAGGGCTGGTTCTCGGCCAACTACGCCATGCTCTCGAAGAAGGAGCGCGTCTACCTCGCACCCTCCTCGCAGCAGGCGGCGCTGCTGCACGTGCTGCGCTACTACGAGCGCGAGAACGGCAACTGGGATCGCATCAAGGAGGCCGAGGTCGAGATCTCGCTCGTCAAGGATCAGTACATCCTCAAGGGCAGCGTTGACTTGATCCGGGGCGAGCACGACACGGTCGAGATCATCGACTTTAAGTCGGAGAAGAAGCCCGACATGGAGAAGGATCGGGATCGCCTGCGCCAGTACCAGCATCAGTTGGAGGTGTACGCCCATCTGGTCGAGGAGCGCACCGGCCAGAAGGTGAGCCGGATGCACCTGTACTACACCGGCGAGGACGGCGGCAACCCTTACGTCTCCTTCACCAAAGACGACCGCGCCATCGGCAAGACCATCGCGCGGTTCGACGACATCGTCGCCCGCATCGAGCGACAGGACTACCAGATCGCCGCACGCCCGGCCAAGCTGTGCCAGAACTGCGATATGCGCGCTTACTGCGACAACAAGAATTGGACTTTCAGGACTGCCTAGACATGAAGAACGAACTACCCGTGCAGGATGCCCTGCAGCTCACGACGCCGGCTACCAGCACGGTGACAGTGGAGAAATATGAATTCGAGCCCATCAAGGGCTATCCGATGCTGAACTGGCGCGGCAAGCGGCCTTTTACGTCAACGCAGTACTACCCGGCGCAACTGAAGGAAATCCACGGCGACGAGGTGGACGGATGGCGCAACAAGATCTTTTGGGGCGACAACCTTCAGGTGATGAGCCATCTACTCAAGCAGTTCAGAGGAAGAATTGACCTGATCTACATCGATCCTCCATTCGACTCGAAGGCCGACTACAGAAAGTCAGTCACTCTCCGGGGAAACAAGGCGAAAGGAGATCAGGCGGCGTTCGAGGAGAAGCAGTACGGGGACATTTGGACGAACGACGAATACCTTCAATTCCTGTACGAGCGCTTACTTCTGCTGAAAGAACTCCTCAGCCCAAGCGGCGCGATCTTTCTTCACTGCGACTGGCACAAGAGCCACCACATTCGATGCATCCTGGATGAAGTCTTCGGGCAAGGTAACTTCTGCAACGAGATCGCACGGATTAAATGCAATCCGAAAAATTCGGACTTGAATGCCTTTGGGAATATTCACGACACAGTCTTCTTCTATCGGAAGGGCGGTGAGGGTTACGCCTGGACCAAGCTCCGTGAGGAGAAGGATTCGGAGGATCTGGCACGGATTTACGAGAAGGTCGATAGTGCTGGCCGCAGGTACACGACTGTAGCGCTACACGCTCCTGGCGAGCGTACCGGCGAGACAGGACAGCCGTGGCGCGGAATGCCGCCACCGAGAGGACGTCATTGGGCATACGTCCACGCACAGCTCGACGAGTTCGATACCTTAGGAAAGATCGAATGGTCATCGTCGGGCAATCCAAGGCTAATCCGGTACGCGGACGAAGACGATGGAAACCGCGTTCAGGACGTGTGGACAATGAAAGATCCACAGTACGTTGACTATCCGACCGAGAAGGCAGAGGAGCTGCTGGAGAGAATCATCTTGGCTTGTTCGAGGCCAGGGGAGCTGGTACTTGACTGTTTCATGGGGTCAGGAACAACGCAGGCTGCCGCCATGAGGCTCGGTCGGCGCTTTATTGGGGCAGATATTAATCTTGGCGCGATTCAGACGACGACCAAACGGTTGATCGAACTTGGAAGTCAGCTACGGCAACAGTCGCTCGATTCGAAGGAAACGCATTTCACCGGATTCGAGGTTCACAACGTCAATCATTACGATATCTTCCGCAACCCCGTTCAGGCCAAAGACCTGTTGATCGAGGCGTTGGAGGTACAGAAGCTGGAGTTCAGCACTGTGTTCGACGGCGAGAAGGACGGGCGCATGGTCAAGATCATGCCCGTCAACCGGATCGCCACACGC
>SSSX01000517.1 GCA_015657735.1 Zoogloeaceae bacterium | reverse complement strand
GCGCACCAGCAGCGGCGCCTGGGGCGCGGCGAGGGCGGCGCGCAGTTCGGCGAGGCGGCCGAGGCTGTCGCGCAGCGCCGAGAGATCGCGCGGCCGGGCGCTCTTCAGCGCGACGCGGGCGGTGATGCGTTCGACGTCGGCTACGCCGCGCAGCACCCGGCGGGCGCTTTCGGCCGGGCCTTCGCCCAGCTCGCCGACGGCGGCGTGGCGGTGCGCGGCGGCCGAGCGATCGCGCAGCGGGTGGTGCAGGGCGTGGCGCAGCCAGCGCGAGCCCATGCTGGTGGCGCAGGTGTCGAGCAGCGACAGCAGCGTTGGCGCCGCCTCGCCGCGCAGGGTTTCGGTGAGTTCCAGGTTGCGGCGGGTGGCGGCGTCGAGGCGCAGGTAGGCGGAATCGCGTTCGGCGGTCAGTGCGGTGATGTGGGCCAGCGCCTGACGCTGGGTGGCGCGGGCGTAGTCGAACAGCGCAGCCGCCGCGGCCAGCGCCACCGGCATGTCGTCGGCGCCGAAGCCGGCCAGGTCGCGGGTGCCGAAATGGGCGGTGAGCAGGCGCCGGGCGGTGTCGGCGTCGAACTGCCAGTCGGCCAGCCGGCGCAGGCTGGGGGCGAGCTGATCGAGCAGCGGCAGGCGCAGGCCGTCGGGGATGAGCACTTCGGCCGGACGCAGGCGCTCGAACTGGGCGGCCAGTTGCGGCGCGTCGCATTCCAGCACGCGGAAATCCCCGTTGGCCAGGTTGAGCCAGGCCAGGCCGAGCACGCCGCGGTGGAGATTCACCGCCAGCAGCGGCGCGTCGGCCTTGTCGTCGAGCAGCGCCGCGTCGGTGAGCGTGCCGGGCGTGACGATGCGCGCCACCGCGCGCTCCATCGGCCCCTTGGTGGCGCCGGGGTCGCCGACCTGCTCGGCGATCACCACCGATTCGCCGAGTTTGACCAGCCGCGCCAGGTATTGCTCGACCGCATGGTGCGGCACCCCGGCCATCTTGATCGGCTGGCCGGCCGACGCGCCGCGGGTGGTCAGTGTGATGTCCATCAGCCGCGCGGCCTTCTCGGCGTCCTCGAAGAACATCTCGTAGAAGTCGCCCATGCGGTAGAAGAGCAGGGTGTCGGGGTGATCCTTCTTGATGCGCAGGTACTGCTGCATCATTGGGGTGTGGGCGGCGATTTCTTCGTCGGTCAGGCTGCGGCTGGAGGCTTCTTTTTTCATGCGTGCTTCGAGAATTCGGTTGAACGGAACCGGGCCGGATCAGTTGTCGGTGGATTCGCCGGCGGCCGGTTCGCCCCAGTGGGGCAGCTTCGGAATTTCCAGCCCGAACATCTCCAGCGCCCGCCCGACGCTGTGGGTGAGCAGTTCGTCCACCGACGCCGGGCGCTGGTAGAGGGCCGGCACCGGCGGGAAGACGATGCCGCCCATTTCGGTGACGGCGGTCATGTTGCGCAGGTGGCCCAGGTGCAGCGGCGTTTCACGCACCATCAGCACGAGGCGGCGGCGCTCCTTGAGCACCACGTCGGCGGCGCGGGTCAGCAGGTTGTCGGCGATGCCGTGGGCGATGGCGCCCAGCGAGCTCATCGAGCACGGCGCGACGAGCATGCCAAGGGTCGCGAAGGAGCCGCTGGAAATCGCCGCGCCGAGATTCTGCACCGGGTGCACCACGTCGGCCAGCGCCTCGGCGGCGCCGGGCGGGTAGTCGGTTTCCAGCGCGCGGGTCAGCTGGGCGCCCTTCGAGATAACCAGGTGCACTTCCACGTCGAGCGGGCGCAGCAACTCCAGGGCCCTGATGCCGTACTGGAAGCCGCTGGCACCGCTGATGCCGACGATGAGGCGGGGAGTCTTCATGATCGCGTTTCCGGGTTCTTCGGTCTTTCGGGCTGGCGCG
>SSSX01000516.1 GCA_015657735.1 Zoogloeaceae bacterium | reverse complement strand
TCCAGTTCGCGGCGGATCACTTCCGAGGCCGTGGCGCTGCCGCCGGGGCTGTCGATGCGCAGCACCACCGCCTTCACCGCCTCGTCCTCGCGGGCCTGGCGGATCAGGCCGGCCACGGTGTCGCCGCCGGTCACGCCGGGCGGCTGCTCGCCGTCGACGATCGCGCCCTGGGCCACGACCACCCCGACCTTGGCCGCCGGGTGACGGGCCTCCTCGCGTAGCCGCGCGACGTAGGCGCCCAGATCGAGGTGCTTGAAACCCTTGCCGTCGGCGCCCGGGCCGACCTGCTGGCGGAGGAACTCGCGCCACTCGTCGGCGCCCTTCAGACCATCGACGAAGCCCGCCGACAGCGCCATCTGCGCCGTGTCGCCGCCCGCCGCCGCCAGCAGCTCGGGCGCCTCGGCGACATAGCGGGCGAGCTGCCGGCCGGCCTGCGGACGCGCGGTGGCGATGTCGGCCTGGTAGGCCTGCCACGCGGCGTCGAGGTAGAGCCGCGTCGCCTCGCGGTCTTCCGGCGACATGTCGTTGCGGGTGTAGGGCTCGACGAAGGACTTGTAGGTGCCGACACGGAAGACCTGCATCTTCACGCCGACCTGATCGAAGAGCCCCTTGAAGTAGGTCGGGAAGCGCCCGAAGCCGTTGAGCAGCACATAACCGTCGGGACTCACGAAAACCTGATCGGCGTGGGCGGCGAGGTAGTACTGGGCCTGGCTGTAGTTCTTGCCCCAGGCGTAAACCTTCTTGCCGGCCTTGCGGAAGTCGCCGATCGCGGCGGCGATCTCCTGCAGCTTGGACAGCCCGGCGCCGGCTAGGCTGTCGGTCTCGATGACCAGCACCTTGATGCGGGCATCGCCGGCCGCGGCCCGGATGCCGTCGACGACGTCGCGCAGCAGCACCTGATGGATGCCGTCGCCGCCCTGCAGCAGGCTCACCGGGCTGCGCACGCTGCGCTGTTCGACCAGATGGCCGTTGGGCGCCACGACCAGCGCCGCGTCGGTCGGCAGCGGCTCGATGCGGCTGGTCCACCAGCCGGCCGCCAGAAAGACCACGATGGCAATGAACAGCAGGTTCATGCTCGCCTGCCGCAACCGGTCCACACCGCGCCAGATGCCCGACACCATTCTTCTCACGACACCCGGTCGCGCGCTGCGCTCCATCCTGCTCTCCAATGTTTACCCGTCACGCGCCCCGCGGCTGCCCGCAAGGTTTCGGCGTCCTGCCAATCCGGTAGAATCCGCCCATGTTTGCCAATCCCGCCCCCGACCAGATCCGCAGCCTGCTGCGCGAGGTCAACACCATCGCCGTCGTCGGCCTGTCGCCGCGCCCCGAACGCCCGAGTCACCGGGTGTCCCGCGCGATGCAGGGCTTCGGCTATCGCATCGTACCGGTTCGCCCGGCAGTTTCCGAAATCCTCGGCGAAAAAGCTTACGCCCGGCTGTCAGAGCTGCCCTTCGTGCCCGATCTGGTGGATGTCTTCCGCGCCTCCGACGAAGTCGCCGCAATCGTTGACGAATGCATCGCGCTGGGCGTCAGGCGCATCTGGCTGCAGGACGGGGTGATCGACGAAGCCGCCGCCGCGCGGGCCGTGGCCGCCGGGTTCACCGTGGTGATGGACCGCTGTGTGTGGCGGGATTACATGGATTTTATCGCATGACCGAAAAGCTCGCCTTCACCAAAATGCAGGGTCTCGGCAACGATTTCGTGATGATCGACGCCGTGCGCCGGCCCGTCGCGCTCACCGAAGCCCAGGTCCGCTGGCTGGCCGACCGCCATTTCGGCGTCGGCTGCGATCAGTTGCTGGTGGTCGAACCGGCCTCCCGCCCCGACGTCGATTTCCGCTACCGCATCTTCAACGCCGACGGCGGCGAAGTCGAGCAGTGCGGCAACGGCGCCCGCTGCTTCGCCCGCTTCGTGTTCGACCAGGGCCTCACCGCCAAGCGCGAGATCCGCGTCGAAACGAAGAAGGGCATCATCACCCCACGCCTCGAGGCCGACGGCAACGTGACCGTCGACATGGGAGTGCCGGTACTCAAGCCCGCCGACGTGCCGTTCGTCAGCGACTCCGACGCGTGGGTGCAGCCGCTCGACGTGGCCGGCAGCGAGGTGGCGATCACCGCCGTCAGCATGGGCAACCCGCACGCGGTGCAGGTCGTCGCCGACGTCGATAGCGCCCCGGTCGCCGAGCAGGGCCCGCTGATCGAACGCCACCCGCGCTTTCCGGCGCGGGTCAACGCCGGCTTCCTGCAGATCGTCGACGCCCACCACGTACGCCTGCGCGTCTTCGAGCGCGGCGCCGGCGAAACCCTGGCCTGCGGCACCGGCGCCTGCGCGGCGGTCGTCACCGGCATCCTGCGCGGTCTGGTGAGCTCGCCGGTCGCCGTCGAAACCCGCGGCGGCGAACTCACCATCGCCTGGAACGGCGTCGGCACCCCGGTGCTGATGACCGGCCCGGCCGTCACCGTCTTCTCGGGCGAACTCACGCTTCCCTGATTTCATCGATCCAACCCGGCCCACCGCCATGAATGCTTCCGACGTCATCCAGTTCCTGCAGGCCAACCCGGCGTTCTTCGACGACAACTCGACCCTGCTGACCGATCTGACGGTGACCCACCCGCACAACGGCCAGGCCATCTCCCTCACCGAACGCCAGCTCATCGCCCTGCGCGAACGCATCGCCCAGCTCGAAAACAAGTTCGCCGAACTGCTCGAGTTCGGCGAGGAGAACGACGCCATCGGCGAAAAGGTCCACCGCCTCACCGTTGCGCTGCTCGAAGCGGAGGATTTCGAATCGATCCGCCAGTCGATCTACACCCATCTGCGCGAAGACTTCGCCGTGCCCCACGTCGCCTTCCGCATCTGGAACAGCGTGCTGTCGCGCAGCGGGCCGGAGTTCCTGCCGGTCGGCGAAGACGTGCGCTTTTTCACCGGCGACCTGGCCCAGCCCTACTGCGGAGTGCTCACGCTGCGCGAAATCTCCAACTGGTTCGGCGCCGCCGGCCGGCTGATCCGCTCGGTGGCGCTGGTGCCGCTGCGCCGCGACGAAAAAACCTTCGGCCTGCTTGCGATGGGCAGCGAAGACCCGGAACGCTTCTACCCGGCGATGGGCACGCTCTACGTCACGCGCATCGGCGAGATGGTCTCTGCCTCCCTCGTCCGCCAGCTCGGCTGAGGGGCGAATAGCGCTACTGCGCGACCCGATCTCGCAACTGCGATGCTCGCCGCGACCTCGGGCCGCTCGCTACGCGCTCTTCGCCCCTTCCGGCGTTTGCTTGTTTTTGTCTTTTGCCCCTCACCCCTCACTCCTGACTCGTCACCGCCCTCATGGCCGATCTCATTCTCAAACCCGGCAAGGAACGCTCCGTCATGCGCCGCCACCCGTGGATCTTCGCCGGCTCGGTCGAGCGCCTGGAAGGGCGCGCGCGCCCCGGCGACACGGTGCTCGTCAAGGACGCCGACGGGCGGGCGCTGGCGCGGGCGGCGTGGTCGCCGGAGTCGCAGATCCGCGCGCGGGTATGGACCTTCGACTGCGACCAGTCCATCGACCACGCCTTCATCAAGCGCGCGGTGGCGGCCTCGGTGGCACGGCGGGCGGCCCATCCGTGGCTTGCCGGGCAGGACGGCGTGCGCCTGATCCACGGCGAATCCGACGGCCTGCCCGGCGTCATCGCCGACCGCTACGGCGCGGTGGCGGTGGTCCAGCTGACCAGCGCCGGCGCCGACAAGTGGCGCGATGCGATCGTCGCCGGGCTGGTCCAGGCCACCGGCTGCAGCGCGGTGTACGAGCGCTCGGACTCCGACGTGCGCAAGCTCGAGGGCCTCGGCCCGGTCAGCGGCCTGGTCCACGGCGCGATGCCGGACCACCTGACCATCGTCGAAAACGGCGTGCGCATGGAAGTCGACGTGGCCGGCGGCCACAAGACCGGCTTCTACCTCGACCAGCGCGACAACCGCCTGCTCACCGGCCAGCTCGCCGCCGGCCGCGACGTGCTCAACTGCTTCTGCTACACCGGCGGTTTCTCGCTGCAGGCGCTGGCCGGCGGCGCGACGAGCGTGATCTCGATCGATTCGTCCGGCCCCGCGCTGGCCGCCGCGGCGCGCAATCTGGCGCTCAACCCGCAACTCGACGCCAGCCGCGCCGAATGGCGCGAGGACGACGTCTTCCAGGCGCTGCGCAGCCTCAAGAGCGAAGGCCGCAAGTTCGACCTGATCGTCCTCGACCCGCCCAAGTTCGCCCCCTCGGCCGCTCACGCCGAGCGCGCCGCGCGTGCCTACAAGGACATCAATCTGCTGGGTTTCCGCCTGCTCAACCCGGGCGGCATTCTGATGAGCTACTCATGCTCGGGCGGCATCGGGCTCGAGCTGTTCCAGAAAATCGTCGCCGGCGCGGCCGCCGACGTGGGTGTCGAGGCACGCATCCTGCATCGGCTGGCGGCCGCGCCGGATCATCCCGTCGGGCTGGCGGTACCGGAAGGCGAATATCTGAAAGGATTAGCCTGCCAAGTGTGACGTAGTTCCCCGCGATGGGTCGTTTTTTGGGCGGGAAGCGCTGCGGGGGTCTGTATTCTCGGGGCATTGAATGGTTAAATGGTGTTACACCTCAACCATTCGGGCTATTTTCGGAGAATCCCATGACGACCCTGCTGCCCCCTGACTCGCCCGGGTCAGTCGCCACCAGCCAGGAAACCGGCACCCACGGGGCTGAACCTCCACGCGAGCGGCGCCTTGCCGCGCTGCTGCTGTCGCGCTACAACCTGCGCTATCTGGTGCGCCTCTACAGCGCCTTCGACGGCGACCTGCTGCTGCCCATCGTGCTCGGCGAGGTCGGCATCTACAACGTGGGCGGACTGGCCCTCGACGAACCGTCCCGGCTGCCGGCCGGCATCGACGACGCCACCCTCCGCGGCCTGCCGCTGCGGCCCTGCAACGCCTTCTCGATCAGCTCGTCGACCGGCATCCCGCGCGAAACGGTGCGCCGCAAGGTCAGTCACCTGATCCAGCTGGGCCTCATCGACCGCGACCCGAAGGGCGGCCTGACGATCACCGCCAGGGCCATCAACGAATGCCTGCAGCGCTTCGACGCGGACAACGAAGTCGATTTCCTGTCCACCGCCGATCAGGTGCGCGAGGTGCTGGGCGACGCCCGGACGGCCTGAACCCGCGACGCCTGAGCCCGCGACGCCTCAGCCCTCGTCCCACAAACCGCCGCCGCCCGGCGGCTTCAGCCCGAAGTGCTGCCAGATCGACGCGGTGGCCAGGCGGCCCCGCGGCGTGCGCTGCAGGTAGCCCTGCTGGATGAGATAGGGCTCCAGCACGTCCTCGATGGTGTCGGAGGATTCGCCGATGGCCGCCGCCAGGTTGTCGAGGCCCACCGGGCCGCCGCCGAACTTTTCCAGCATTGCGCCCAGCAGCTTGCGGTCCATCAGATCAAGGCCGAGGTGGTCCACGTCGAGCATGGTCAGCGCGGCGTCGGCCACCGCCGCGCTGATGCGGCCGTCGGCGCGCACCTCGGCGTAGTCGCGCACCCGGCGCAGTAGGCGGTTGGCGATGCGCGGCGTGCCGCGGGCGCGGCGGGCGATCTCGAAGGCGCCGGTGTCGTCGATTTCCACGCCGAGCAGGCGTGCCGAGCGGCCGACGATGAAGGCCAGCTCCTGCGCGGTGTAGAACTCCAGCCGCGACACGATGCCGAAGCGGTCGCGCAGCGGGTTGGTCAGCATGCCGGCGCGGGTCGTCGCGCCGACCAGCGTGAACGGCGGCAAGTCGAGCTTCACCGAGCGTGCCGCCGGGCCTTCGCCGATCATGATGTCGATCTGGAAATCCTCCAGCGCCGGGTAGAGGATTTCCTCCACCACCGGGCTGAGGCGGTGGATTTCGTCGATGAACAGCACGTCGTGGGGTTCGAGGTTGGTCAGCAGCGCGGCCAGATCGCCGGCGCGCTCCAGCACCGGGCCGGACGTCTGGCGCAGGTTGACGCCCATTTCGGCGGCGACGATGTGGGCCAGTGTGGTCTTGCCGAGACCCGGCGGGCCGAACAGCAGCACGTGGTCGAGCGCCTCGCCGCGCTTGCGGGCGGCCTGGATGAAGATTTCCAGCTGATCGCGGATTTTCTGCTGGCCGACGTAGTCGGCGAGGCGCTTCGGGCGCAGCGCCCGTTCGAGGGCTTCCTCCTGGCTGCTGGCGCGCTGGGTGCCGATCAGGCGCGCAGAGGG
>SSSX01000515.1 GCA_015657735.1 Zoogloeaceae bacterium | reverse complement strand
TTTTCATTTGTGCGACCGGAACGACGCTTGCCGGCCGGAGCGCTTCGGCGTGGGGAAGGGGCGATCTGCCCGGGCCCGCATCGCCGGCCGCGTTTAGCGGCGGTCGAGCGATATCTGGCGCGACAGCGCGATCAGCGGCAGCAGGCCGACCGCAACGATGGCCAGCGCGGCCGTCGAGGCTTCCGCAAGGCGTTCGTCGGAGGCGAGGGTATAGGCCTGGGTGGCGAGGGTGTCGAAGTTGAAGGGACGCATGACGAGGGTCGCCGGCAATTCCTTCATCACGTCGACGAAAACCAGCAGGCCGGCGGTAAACAGGCTGCCGCGCAAAATCGGGACATGCACCCGGCGCAGGGTCTGGCCCTGGCCGAGGCCGAGGCTGCGGGCGGCGTCGTCCATGTTCGGGGTGATCTTGGCGAGGCTCGCCTCGACGGTCTGCAAGGCGACGGCGAGGAAGCGCGCCAGGTAGGCATAAACCAGCGCCGCGATGCCGCCGGTGAGCAGCAGGCCGGGATTGCTGCCGAACCAGCTTTGCCACTGGCCGGCCAGCCAGTTGTCGAGACGCGTCACCGGGATCAGCACGCCGACCGCAATCACCGTGCCGGGCACTGCGTAGCCCAGCCCGACCAGACGATTGAGGCCTTCGGCGAGCAGGGTTTTCGACAGCCGCGCGCTGTAGGCCAGCAGCACCGCGAGGAGCACGGCGATGGCGGCGGTCAGGCCGGCCAGCGTGAAGCTGTTGCGGGCCAGCAGCACGAAGCGTTCGCCGAACTGGGCGTCGCCCTCGCCGAGGGCCATGCGCAGCAGCAGCGCGGCCGGCAGCACGAAACCCAGCACGAGCGGCGTCAGGCAGGTCAGCACGGCGAGCAGCGCCGCGCCGCCGCGCAGCCGGCCGGCCGGCGGGCGTCGCCGGTTCGAGGTGTTGTGGTAGCGGGCGCGTCCGCGGGTGAGACGTTCGACGACCACCAGCAGCAGCACGAAGCCGAGCAGGATGGCGGCCAGCTGCGCCGAGGCGATGCGGTCGCCCAGCGAAAACCAGGCGCGGTAGATGCCGGTAGTGAAGGTGTTGACGGCGAAGTAGGCGACGGTGCCGTAGTCGGCCAGGGTTTCCATCAGCGCCAGCGCGACGCCGGTGGCGATGGCCGGCCGGGCCAGCGGCAGCGAAACCGTGAAGAACGCGCGCCACGGCCCGATGCCGAGGGTGCGCGCCGCTTCGAGCACGCCGCCGGCGCGCTCGAGGAAGGCGGTGCGGGCGAGCAGGTAAACGTAGGGGTAGAGCACGAAGATGAACATCAGCACGGCGCCGGGCAGGGTGCGGATGTCGGGGAAGCGGTAGTCGCCGGCTTCCCAGCCGAAGGTCTCCCGCAGCAGCGTCTGCACCGGGCCGACGAACTGCAGGAAGTCGGTGTAAACATAAGCCATGACGTAGGCCGGCACCGCCAGCGGCAGGACCAGCGCCCACTCGAAGACGCGGCGGCCGGGGAAGTCGTGCATCGCGGTAAGCCAGGCGGTGGCGACGCCGACGATCGCCACCCCGAATCCGACGCCGGCGCACAGGGCGAGGGAGTTCTGGATGTATTCGGGCAGGACGGTGGAGGCGAGGTGGCTCCAGGTGGTGCTGGTGCCGCCAAGGAAGAGGTTGAAACCGACGCTGGCCACCGGCAGGCCGGCCAGCGCGGCAACCACGAGAGCCGTGACGACGAGGGGCGAGAGGTGGCGGAATAACTGCCGGAAGGCAGACGGGGAGGGGTGTCGGGAAGTCATGGGCAATCGGCGGTTAATGCGAATTATAATCGATGCCATGTCCAAACTTGAACTCAGGGCGGTCGTTCAGCGTTACGGCCGCCAGACCATCGTCAGCGGCGTCGATTTCCGGCTCGAGCAGGGCAGCATCGCATGCCTGCTCGGCCCGTCGGGTTGCGGCAAGACGACGCTGCTGCGCTGCATCGCCGGCTTCGAGGAAGTGTCGGGCGGCGAGATACGCATTCACGACGAGGTGATGAGCCGGCCCGGTTACCGGGTGCCGCCGGAAAAGCGCCAGGTCGGCATGGTTTTCCAGGATTACGCGCTGTTTCCGCACCTGACCGTCGAACAGAACGTCGGCTTCGGGCTGGGCAGCCTGCCGTCGGCGGCGAAGGCGCAACGGGTTGGCGAACTGCTGGAAACGGTCGGACTCGGCGGTCAGGGGCCCAGGTTTCCGCACGAACTGTCGGGCGGCCAGCAGCAGCGTGTGGCACTGGCCCGGGCGCTGGCGCCGAAGCCGGAGCTCGTGCTGCTCGACGAACCCTTTTCGAACCTCGACGTGGATCTGCGCGAGCGGCTGTCGGCCGAGGTGCGCGAGATTCTCAAGAGCGAAGGCATGACCGCGGTGCTGGTGACCCACGACCAGCACGAGGCTTTCGCGATGGCCGACGAGATCGGCGTGATGTACGAAGGGCGCATCCAGCAGTGGGATTCGCCGTACAACCTCTACCACCGTCCGGCCAACCGCTTCGTCGCCGACTTCGTCGGCAAGGGCGTGCTGGTGCGCGGGGCGGTGCTCGACGCGCATCACGTGCGGATCGAGCTCGGCGTGCTCAGTTCGGGGGTGCCGATGGAGTGCAGCCAGGGCTGCGCGTCCTGCGGCAAGGGCTGCGGCGTCGAGGTGTTGCTGCGCCCCGACGACGTCATCCACGACGACACCAGCCCGACCCGTGCCGAAGTGATCCACAAGGCGTTCCGCGGGGCCGACATTCTCTACACCCTGCGCCTCGCGAGCGGCGCCGAGGTGCTGTCGCTGGTGCCGTCGCACCACAATCACGCGATCGGCGAACGGATCGGCGTGCGGCTGGAGGCGGATCACGTGATCGCCTTCCGCGATCCCGGCTAGAACTCGGGCTGGCTTTCCAGCCGCAGCAACTCGCCACTCAGCGGATGCGGCAGCGTGAGTGCTGCCGCGTGGAGCAGCAGGCGGGGGGCGGCACGGCGGACGGGTTCGTCGGCATAGAGGTCGTCGCCCAGAATGGGGTGGCCGATGGCCTGCATATGGACGCGCAGCTGGTGGGAACGTCCGGTGTGCGGGCGCAGGTCCACGCGGCTGGTGTCGCCGCCCGGGTCGTGGGCGATCACCGCAAACGCGGTGAGCGAGGGCTTGCCGGATTCGAAGTCGACTTTCTGCCGCGGCCGGTTCGGCCAGTCGGCGATCAGCGGCAGATCCACCTCGCCCGACGCCTGCCCGAGCCTGCCGGCGACCACCGCGACATAGCGCTTGTCGACCCGCCGCTGCTGGAAGGCGATGCTGAGACAGCGTTCCATCGCCGCGCCGCGGGCCATGACGATCAGTCCGGAGGTGGCCATGTCGAGGCGATGGACGATGCGCGCATCGGGGAATTCGGCCTGCACGCGGGTCGCCAGACTGTCGGCGTGGGCGGGTCCGCGGCCGGGAACGGAGAGCAGGCCGGCGGGTTTGTCGAGGACGATCAGCGCATCGTCGCAGTAGACGATGCGCAGCGGGCCGGCGGGCGGCGTATAGGGTGGCGGCGGGGTGAGCATCGGGCGACGGGAGCGGCGGGGTGGCGCATTCTGGCACAGGCTTGCCCACAGGTCGCGGGGGCAAGCCTGTGGACAAGATGTGGGGCGCGGCGGCAGGTGGCCGTTCCGCAAGGGTTTTTTACTATCGCCTAAAAAAGCAGCAATAGTCTGGGCGTATCGCCACCCAGGGTTCAGCGCGCGCCCGACACGGCGCTGCGGGCGACGACGTGGTGCACCAGCGCGTCCCGCAGGGTGGCCGGGCTGTAGGGTTTGACGATCAGGTCGTCCATGCCGCAGGCGCGGGCCGCAGCTCGCTCGTCGTCGCCGGCGTTGCCGGTCACGGCGATGATCGGGATGCGCGGGCCAGTGTCGCCGCCGGCCTGTTCGGCCTGACGGATGCGGCGGGTTGTCTCGTAGCCGTCGAGCACCGGCATCTGGCCGTCCATCAGGATCACGTCGAAGGGACGGCGGGCGAGCAGGGCGAGGACTTCGGCGCCGTTGCTGGCGGTGGTGACCTCGCAGTGAAACTGTTCGAGCTGCAGCGTGGTGAGCATCTGGTTGATGCCGTCGTCGTCGGCGACGAGCACCCGGAGGCCGGTCAGGCCGGCGTTGCCGGCGCGGGTGTCGAGCGGATGGCGCTGCGGGCCGGCGGATGCCGGGGCGGCGTCGCGCACCGGCGCGGTGAGCGTGAACCAGAAGTTCGAGCCTTCGCCCGGCCGGCTGTCGACGCCGATCTCGCCGCCCATCAGGGCCACCAGTTGCTGGCAGATGGCGAGGCCGAGCCCGGTGCCGCCGAAGCGCCGGGCGTAGGAGTTGTCGGCCTGGGTGAACGGGGTGAAGAGGCGTGGCAGCACCGCCGGGTCGATGCCGATGCCGCGGTCGAGCACATTGAAATGGAGCAGCGCCTGCGGACCGTCGGGGCCGTCGAGGGGGCGATGGTCGAGGCTGACGGTGATCTCGCCGACGGTGCTGAACTTGAGGGCGTTGGCGATCAGGTTGGCGAGAATCTGGCGCAGGCGGATCGGATCGGCCTCGATGACCGGCGGCAGGTCGCCGGCGATCTGGCAGCGGATCATCAGCCCCTTGTCGCGGGCCTGGAACTGGTAGAAGGCGGCGATGTCCTCGACGATTTCGCGCGGGCTGCAATGGATCGCCTCGACCGTCATGCGGCCGGCTTCGAGTTTGGAAAAGTCGAGGATGTCGTTGATGACACGCATCAGGCCGTCGGCCGAATTGCGGATATGGCGCAGCAGATGCTGCTGTTCATCGTCGAGCCGGGTGAAGGCGAGCAGCTCGGCCATGCCGATCACGCCGTTCATCGGCGTGCGGATCTCGTGGCTGACGGTGGCCAGGAACATGGATTTGGCGCGGCTGGCCTCGTCGGCGCAGTCGCGGGCGATGCGCAGCCTGGCGTCGCGGGTCTGGAGCTGGTCGAGGATGCCGTTGAAGCCGGCGCTCAGCGTGCCGATCTCGTTGCGCCCGGCCGGCGTGGCGCGCAGGCTGTAGTCACGGGTTTCGGTGACCCGGCGGATGCGGCCGGCGAGCTCTTCGATCGGCGCGGCGATGAGCTGCCGCAGGCGGGTGGCGAGCAGCCACGCCAGCGCGCTGGCGGCGAGCAGCACGCCGAGCGCGGTGAGCGTCCGCTCGCGGGCCAGGCCGGCGAGGGAGGACACGTCGAAGTAGGCCTCGATGCTACCCAGCAGGCGCTCGCCGGGCCCGACCGGCCGGGCGATCTCGAGGAAGGGTTCGGCAAGCAGCGCGGGCAGCGAGCGCGGCCCGTCGTCCGGGGCGACGTCGGCGCCGGACCGGCCGGCGTGGCGGGCCTCCAGCGCGGCGAGCGCTGCCGCGTGGGCCGGCAGCGGGCTGCGATAGCGGGCGAACTCGCGGCCGTCGGGGGTGCGCAGCGTGACGGCGATCACCGTCGCGTCGGTGCCGAGCGCCGCCAGCGCGGTGCCGGCGGCGGCGGCCGAACCGCTGGCAAGGGCGTCGGCGCTCGGAACGCTGACCAGCCTGAGCAGGCTGTCGGCGTTTTCGTGGCAGGCGCGGGCCGCGGCGTGGAGCTCGCTGGCGACGAGGCAGACCAGCGCGACGATGAGCCCGACCATCGTCGTGACGACGGACATCAGCACAAGCTGCTGCTTGATCGGCAGATCGCCAAGAATCCGGTGCGCCAGCGGGCGGGCGGTGGAGAAGCGGGATGCAGGGGTTGGCAAGATTCGGAGGGAGCGCAGCCGGCGGGCAGCACGACGGCTGACGTCTTTCGCCGGCCCGGGCGTCGGCGAGAACTATTACTAAGTGGGTAGGTTATCACGCGCTGGCCCGGCACGCGAAGGAATCGGGGCGCGGCGGGTGGCGCCGCCCGCCGGTCAGTCGGTGGGCGGCAGCGCGCAATGGACGGCGACCGCATTGCGCAGCCACTGGTTCGCCGGATCGCGGTGGAAGCGGGCGTGCCAGTACTGGTCGATCGACAGGCGCGGCAGCGGAACCGGA
>SSSX01000068.1 GCA_015657735.1 Zoogloeaceae bacterium | reverse complement strand
GGTTACGGGCGCTTGAGGTTTGCCGATGCGGGGATTGTGCGTGGCGTCATGCTCAAACCATGATCATCCGGAATTTTTCTTTGCCGCCGCTGCGTGCTCGGTCCGCACCGCGTCCCGCAGTGCGGCCGGTTCGATCACCTCGACGTGGCGACCGTGGCGAAGGATGTCCATCAGCAGTTCGGGTTCCTGGCTGTAAGGCACGCGCAGTTCGAAGCGGCCGTCGTCGAGGGGGCGGCCTTGCTGGTCGGGATGCCATTTTTCCTGGGCGACCCAGCGGCTGCGTTCGGCCGAAAAACGCAGCACGGCCCATTCGACCCGGGCCCCGGCGAAGATGCCGTAGCCGCTGCCGAGCACCTCGTCGAGCGTGGTGTCGTCGATGTCGCGGGCGGCGCGGTCGATAATCTCGGCGCGGCAGATGGCGTCGATGGCAAAGCTGCGCAGTTCGTTGCGCAGGTGGCACCAGGCATCCAGATACCAGTTGTCGCGGTAGTGGATCAGGCGCTGCGGCGACACTTCGCGGCGGGTGGTCTGATCGCGGCTGCGGGCGTGGTATTCGATGACGAGACGGCGTCGGCGCAGGGTGGCCGAGCCGACGGCCTGGAAATGTTCGAGGCGGAAACTGCGGGCGCCGACGGTCTGGATGCGAATTCGCCGGGCGACCTCGGCGCCGGCGTCGTCGGCGCTGCCGAGCAGGCGGCCGAGGCGGCCCAGAAGCGGCTGGATATGGGGACCGAGCAGGCCGCTGCTGTCCAGGTTGGCGAGCAGGTATTGCATCGTCAGGAGGGCGTGGATTTCTTCCGCGCTGAACCACAGGCCCGGCAGTTCGAACTGGGGGCCGAAATCGTGGTTGTCGGTTTCGAGGCGGTAGCCGCCCTGGTCGCGGTCGAAGATCACCGGGGCGCCGAAGGTGTCGCGCAGGTCGCGGATATCGCGGGTCAGCGTGGCGCGGGAGATGCCCAGATCGTGCTGCAGGTCGTTGGCGGGGACGGCGTGCCGGTGGCTGAGCAGGCGGCGGAGCTGGTGGAGGCGGTCGGTGGGGATCAAGTGGCGGCCTAGTCGGTGTGGATGCCGGGATATGCCATGGTAGCGTGACGGCCGGCATCTGACGATATGTCAAAAGTATGATGTCGGGCCTGTCGCCAGACTTGAGCCAGAACAGGGCGCCGGCGTCGGCGGGCGGCTATAGTCCCCGCAGCCGTCCCGTCCTGCGCTAGCATCTGCCGCGTGGCCGGGCAGGGGCTCGGCGTTTGACGAGGAGATGAGGATGCTGGCAGGCAAGAGGGCTTTGGTGACGGGTTCGACGTCGGGGATCGGGCTGGCGGTGGCGCGGGCGCTGGCCGCGGCCGGGGCCAAGGTGATGCTCAACGGTTCGCGCACGGCGGCCGACGCGGAGCCGCTGCGGGCCGCTCTGGCGGCCGAAACGGGCGTCGACATCGGCTACACGGCGGCCAATCTGGCGCTGCCGGCGGCGGCGCGCGAACTCGTCGAGGCGACCATTGCGGCCTTCGGCGGCGTCGACATCCTGGTCAACAACGCCGGCATCCAGCACGTCGCGGCGGTGGATGCCTTTCCCGACGAAACCTGGGACCAGCTGCTGGCCCTCAACCTGTCGTCGGTGTTCCATACCACCAAGGCGGCGCTGCCGGGCATGAAGGAGCGCGGCTGGGGGCGCATCGTCAACATTGCGTCGGCCCACGGCGTGATCGCCTCGCCGTTCAAGGCGCCCTACACCGCCAGCAAGCACGCGGTGGTCGGTTTCTCCAAGGCGGTGGCGCTGGAAGTCGCCGAGCAGGGCATCACCTGCAACGCGCTGTGCCCGGGCTATGTGCGCACGCCGCTGATCGAAAAGCAGGTGGCGGACCAGGCGCGGGTGCACAACATGCCCGAAGACCGGGTGATCCGCGAAGTGATCCTCGCCGCCCAGCCGACCAAGCAGTTCGTCGAGGCCGACGAAGTCGCCGCCTACGCGCTGTTCCTGTGCTCGGATGCCGGGCGCTCGGTCACCGGTTCGGCGCAGCTCATCGACGGCGGATGGACCGCCCGCTGACGTCCGCCGGCCTTCACTCCCGATCCTTCGGCTGATTCCCAAATGGAAGAATTCATCGGCGGCCTGTGGCACCGTTTCATCACCCGGGCGGCGACGCGTAGCCATCCGCAGGCGGCGGTGCGGCTCGATGAAATGGAGCGCAGCGCCGGCATCCTGTTCCGCGCCCTCGGCGGCGACGCCGGGCTGCGCGTGGCGCCGGCTGCCGAGACCGAACATGGCGCCCGGCGCGGCTGGCTGGCGCGGCTCGCCCATGTCGGCGAGAAGGCCGCCCATGCCGCGCGGGATGCCGAAACCCTGCGCCTGCCGGCCGAGATCGCCTTCTTCCCCGAGCGCAGCCTGAACCGCGACCTCTACCTGTGGCTGATCGCGCAGGGCGCGGCGCTGCCGGCCGACGGTCTCGACGCCGCCGGCTGGATCGTCGCCAACCAGCAGGCCAGCGCGGCGACGCTGGCGGCGTTTCCGGGTTTCGCCGCGCGTTACCGCCGGCTGGTGGCGGCGGTGCTGGCCGAACGGCCCGACCCGGCCACGCTGCCCGCCGACGAGGCCGCCGCCGAACGGGCGATCCGCCAGGCGCTGCTCGATCCGGGCAGCGTCGCGGCGCTGCCGGCGGCGAAACGTCCGCCAACGCCGGTGGCGCTGTGGCTGTACCCGGCGCCGGTGGCCATCGACCGCCGCACGTCGCCGGCCAGCCCGACGCCGTCGGGGCAGCGCGAGGGCGGCGCCAAATCCGCCGACGCCACCGACCGCCGCCGCCAGGCCCAGCGCGAGGACATGCCCGACGGCAAGAACGGCCTCAATCTGCCGTTCCGTGCCGAAAGCCTGCTGTCCTTCGCCGAGTTCGTGAAGGTCAATCGCGGCCACGACGACGATGCCGACGACAACCCGGCCCGCGCCGCCGCCGAGATGGACCGCATTTCGGTCGCCCAGGACGGCACCGACACCGC
>SSSX01000514.1 GCA_015657735.1 Zoogloeaceae bacterium | reverse complement strand
TACGGCGGCGGCCTGGTGCGCCTGCTCGACGACATCCTGGCGCGCACCGGGGTTGCCGGCGCGCAACTGGTCGTCGAGATCACCGAAGGCACGCTGATGCACGACCACGCCGCCGCGCTGCAGGTGCTCACCGCGCTGCGCGAACGCCAGGTCGGCATCTCCCTCGACGACTTCGGGACCGGCTATTCGTCGCTCGGCTACCTGCAGCGCTTCCCGATCGACGAGATCAAGGTCGATCGTTCCTTCGTCACCGACGTCGACAGCAATCCCGCCAACCAGGCGCTGGTCAGCGCCATCGTCGGCCTCGGCGGCGCCTTCCGCCTGTCGGTGGTGGCCGAAGGGGTCGAGACCGCCGCCGAGGCGGAGTGCCTGCGCCGCCTCGGGTGCGGCGTGCTGCAGGGTTTCCTGTACGGCCGGCCGATGCCGGCGCCGGATTTCGCCGCCTATCTTGCCGCCAGCCGGCCCGAGCCTCCCGCCGGAGCCGTGCGGAGCGCGTCCGTATCATGATGCACGCCATGCCCGCCCCCTTCGCCCGCCGCCGTCCGCGCCGTGTCGTCGGCCTGTTCGCCGCGCTGCTGCTGGCGATGCCGGCCCGCGCCGCGACCCCCGGCGTCGACGGCATCGAGATGTCCATCGAGGAGCTCGCCGCGGTGCGCATCCTGGCGACCCCCAAGTTCGCCGAGGACGCCGAGCACTCGCCGACGGCCATTTCGATCGTCACCGCCGCCGACATCCGCAGCTTCGGCTGGCGCACCCTCGCCGACGTGCTGCGCTCGCTGCAGGGCTTCAACGTTACCGACGACCACACCTATTCCTACGCCGGCGTGCGCGGCGTGTCGGCGCCGGGCGACTACCGCCAGCGCTTCCAGGTGCTCATCGACGGTATCAGCGTCAATGAGAACATCTACGCCAGCGTGCCGATCGATTCGGCCTTCCCGCTCGACCTCGATCTGGTCGAGCGCATCGAGGTCATCCGCGGCCCGAGCGCGTCGGTGTACGGCGGCGACTCGATGTTCGGCGTCGTCAACGTGGTGACCCGCAGTGCGCTGCGCGGCACCGAGGCGGCCGTCTCGGCGGGCAGCGGGCGCGACTTCCGGGGCCGCCTGAGCCGCGGCGGCGAGACCGACGGCGGCATCGGCTACCTCGTGTCGCTGAGCGGCTTCGACGCCCATGGCCAGGGCCTGCGCTTCCCCGACATGGCCGCCGCTGGCGTCGACCCGCAGGCCCGGCGCCTGCGCGGCGAAGACGGCTCGCGCCTGTTCACCCAGCTGCATGCCAGCGACTGGCGCGCCACGCTGCTGCATTCCGAGCGCGACCGCGTGGTGCCGACCGGCAGCTACGGCACCGAATTCAACGACCCGGCGCACCGCGAGAAGGATGTGTTCAGCCTCGCCGAGTTCAGCGCCGTGCAGGCCCTCGACAGCAACACGACGGTGCACGAGCGCTTCTACACCGGCCGCTACCGCTACCGCGGCTACTTCCCGACCGACTATCCGCCCTACCTGATCAACCGCGACGACGCGACCGGCGAGTGGTGGGGCGTCGAAGGGCGCCTCGTCAGCCGCGCCTGGGCCGGCCAGCGGTGGACCGTCGGCGCCGAATACCGTGACAACGTCCGCCAGTACCAGAAGAACGCCGACAGCGGCGTCGGCTGCGTCGGCGCCGGCAGCGCCCCGTGCCTCGACAGCAGCGCGCACAGCCGGCAGTTCAACGTCTACGCCCAGGACGAGATCAACCTCGGCCCGCACACCGTGCTGACCGCCGGCCTGCGCTTCGACCGCCGCCTGAACGGCAGCGAGCACTGGAGTCCGCGCCTGGGCGTGGTCCACGACACCGGCAGCGCCGGCATCGTCAAGCTGCTCTACGCCAGCGCCTTCCGCGATCCGACGGTCTTCGAGCGCTTCTACACCACGCCGGCCTACGCCTACGGCAACCCGGACATCCGTTCCGAACGTATGCAGTCGGTCGAGGCGGGGTGGGAGAAGCGGGTCGGCACCGGCCGGCTGGTGGCCACCGCCTACCTCTTCCGGCTGAGCGACCTGATCGCCCCCGACAGCACCACCGGCATCGTGCGCAACAGCCCGGCGCTGACCGGCCGGGGTCTCGAACTGGAGTTCGAGCAGCGCTGGCAGGAGCGTTACTCGCTGCGCACCGGCTACACGCTGCAGGAAATCCGCGGCGCCAGTGGCCGTCCCGAAAACACGCCGCGGCACATGCTCAAGGCCAACCTCGGGGCCGACCTGGGGCGCGGCTTCTTCGGCGGTTTCGAAACGCAGTACGTCAGCCGCCGCCTGACCGGCGACGGCAGCCAGGGCGTCGGCGCCTACGCGCTGGCCAACCTGAACCTGCGCTACAGCCCCGCCGGCCAGCCGTGGGAGGTGGCTCTCGGCCTCTACAACCTGTTCGACGCGCACTTCAGCGATCCGGTCGGCGCCGACACGACGGTCGCCGGGCCGCGCACCAGCATCCCCCAACTCGGGCGGACCGCCATGCTCACCACCCGGCTGGGCTTCTAGCCGGGCCTGCCTTTTCGGCCATCCGGGTTGCCGTTTGTGCCGATTTCGGCCTGGCCCGTCACCGGCCGGGCAGGGCGTCGTAAACTCGCCGCGCCACCCTTTGGTGCCGCCATCCCGCCTGGAGCCCCTCATGTCCGATCTGCCCGTCAGCCGCTACCCCGTCCCCGACCTCGCCGACCTGCCCGATGACGTCCGCGAGAAAATCCTCGCCGTGCAGGAAAAGGCCGGCTTCGTGCCCAACGTGTTCCTGACCCTCGCCCACCGCCCGGCCGAATTCCGCGCCTTCTTCGCCTACCACGACGCGCTGATGGAGAAGGACGCCGGCCTCAGCAAGGCCGAGCGCGAGATGATCGTCGTCGCCACCTCGGGCGCCAACCAGTGCCTGTACTGCGTCGTCGCCCACGGCGCGATCCTGCGCATCCGCGCCCGGAACCCGCGCCTCGCCGATCAGGTCGCCACCAACTACCGCAAGGCCGAGATCACGCCGCGCCAGCGCGCGATGCTCGATTTCGCGATGAAGGTCGCACTCGATTCGGCCCGCGTCGGCGACGACGACCTCGCCGCCGTCAAAGCCCACGGCTTCGACGACGAGGCGGTGTGGGACATCGGCGCCATCGCCGCCTTCTTCGCGATGAGCAACCGCCTCGCCAACCTCAGCTCGATGCGACCGAACGACGAGTTCTACCTCATGGGCCGGCTGCCGAAGGCCTGATCTGCACGGCGGAAAGCGGCGCCGGCCCGCGCCGCGTCGCAACATCGATTTCCTTCGCACAGATCAATGTTTCTAACTATGGTGTGATTTAGGATTCGATCGTTCCCCAATAA
The DNA here is from genome assembly GCA_015657735.1 of Zoogloeaceae bacterium. GTDB lineage: Bacteria > Pseudomonadota > Gammaproteobacteria > Burkholderiales > Rhodocyclaceae > Zoogloea. The sequence continues at coordinate 1,808 of SSSX01000514.1, read as the reverse complement.
CCACGAGCCGACATTGGATGTCTCCCGCCGCCGTTTCCTGAGTGCCCGCGCACCAGGCCCGGCTCCATTCCGGCCGCCGTGGAGCGTTTCCGAAAGCGTCTTTGCCGATCTGTGCAGCCGTTGCGACGACTGCGTCAAGGCGTGTCCGACCGGCCTCCTGCGGCGCGGGCAGGGCGGCTACCCCGAAGCCGATTTTTCGTCGGCCGCATGCACCTTCTGCGGCGATTGCGCGCGCGCCTGTGCCACCGGCGCCATCGGCCGCGACCCGGCGCAGGCGCCGTGGGCCTTCGGTGTCGTCATCGGCGAAGGCTGTCTGGCCGCCCGCAACGTCGAATGCCGCGTCTGCGGCGAAGCCTGCGACGCCGGCGCGATCCGTTTCCGCCCGCGCATCGGTGGCGTGGCGCTGCCGCAGGTGGATGACGCCGCCTGCACCGGCTGCGGCGCCTGCATCGCACCGTGTCCGGTGGCGGCGGTGACGCGCATGGCCCTCAACCCTGCCCAGGAGCATCCATGAACATCGTCAGTCTCGTCCTGCGCATCAAGCCCGAGACCCGCGCCGAAGCCGAAGCGGCCCTCACCGCCTTCCCCGGCGTCGAATGCCACGGCATGTCCGACGACGGCAAGCTGGTCGTCACCGTCGAGGACGCCGAGGGGGCCGCCATGTCCGACACCCTGATCGCGCTGCACCGCGTGCCGCAGGTGCTGGCCGCCACGCTGGCCTACGAGCACAGCGGCGGCCGCTTCGGCGACAGCCCAGTTTCGAATCAACCGCAAGCATCGAATTCCCCCTGCGAGGAGGCTCAATCATGACCATCAACCGACGCGACTTCATCAAGACCCAGGCGATCGCCGCCGCCGCCGCCACGGCCGGCATTTCGGTACCCGCCCTCGCCGCGAAGAAGGAGGACGCCCCGGCACCCGCCGAGAACGCCTCTGCCGTGCGCTGGGACAAGGCGCCGTGCCGCTTCTGCGGGACCGGCTGTTCGGTGCTGGTGGGCGTGCAGAACGGCCGCGTGGTGGCCACCCAGGGCGACCCGGACGCGCCGGTGAACCGCGGCCTCAACTGCATCAAGGGCTACTTCCTGTCGAAGATCATGTACGGCGAGGATCGCCTGACGCGTCCGCTGTTGCGCATGAAAGACGGCAAGTACAGCAAGGACGGTGAATTCACGCCGATCAGCTGGAACCAGGCCTTCGACATCATGGCCGAGAAGTGGAAGACCGCGCTGAAGGCCGAAGGCCCCGGTTCCATCGGCATGTTCGGCTCCGGCCAATGGACTATCTTCGAAGGCTACGCCGCCTCCAAGCTGATGAAGGCCGGCTTCCGCTCCAACAACCTTGACCCCAACGCCCGCCACTGCATGGCCTCGGCCGTTACCGGCTTCATGCGCACCTTCGGCATGGACGAGCCGATGGGCTGCTATGACGACATCGAGGCGACCGATGCCTTCGTTTTGTGGGGCTCCAACATGGCGGAGATGCATCCCATCCTGTGGACCCGCGTCGCCGACCGGCGATTGTCGAACCCGCATGTAAAGGTCTGCGTCATGTCGACCTTCGAGCATCGGAGCTTCGACCTCGCCGACATTCCGATCGTGTTCACGCCGCAGAGCGATCTGGCGATCCTCAACTTCATCGCCCACCACATCATTTCCACAGGCCGCGTCAACCGCACCTTCGTCGACCAGCACACCAATTTCAAGCGCGGCGCCGTCGACATCGGCTATGGCCTCAGACCCGACAATCCGCTGGAAACGGCAGCGAAGAACGCCGCGACCGCCAATGATGCGACGCCGATGACCTTCGAC
>SSSX01000513.1 GCA_015657735.1 Zoogloeaceae bacterium | reverse complement strand
GGTTCGGTGATGTCGTTCATCGAGGCCATCCAGCCGATCTGCACGCCGTTGGTGTCGATCAGCGGCGAGAAATAGAGGCGGACGTCGAAGCGCTCGCCGTTCTTGCGCATGATGCGCATTTCGTAGCCGCTGGCCGGGGCCCGGCCGGCCAGCGCGGTGTCGATGTTGTCGCGCGGTTTCTCGAACTCTTCCGGCGGCCAGTAGGGGTAGGGCGGCTTGAGGCCGACCAGCTCGCTTTCGTCGAAGCCGGTCATCCGGCAGAAGGCCGAATTGACGAAGGTGATGCGCCCTTCGAGGTCGATGGCGCGCAGGCCGGTGATCAGCGATTGCGACATGGCCTGGCGGAAGGCGTAGGCGGCGCGCAGTTCCTCTTCGGTCTCGGCGCGGTGGCGGGCGTGGCGGCGCAGCTGGATCAGGGTGACGGTGGCGATCAGCGTCAGGATGGCGATCAGCGTCGCCGGCACGAAGGGCAGCCAGGCGCCGCCGGCCCGGTAGGCGACGATGTTGAGGCCGAGCCGGTTGTTGGGCAGCTCGAGGCTGATGGTGCCGGACAGCTTGCGGTCGGTCGGCTTGACCGAGGTGTTGCTGAACACCTCGCGGTCGTCGGCATCGACGATGGTCAGGCTGTAGCGCGCCGTGAACACGGCGGGCAGCGTCGACCGGAGCAGGGCTTCCAGCGATTGCAGGGCGATGAAGGCGCCAATGTCGGCACTACCGCGCTGGACGGGCAGGATGATGTCGTGGGCGGGCAGGCGGTCGCCGTCGCGATAGTCGGGCGACACCACTTCGCGGCGCACGCGCAGCGCCTCGCGCAGGGCGTTGAGACGGACGCCGGACAGCTGCTCGCCGACGAAGGTGGCGGTCGACTCGTTGGGCGCCACCCATTCCACCTTGCCGTCGGTATCCACCCAGATGATGGCCTGGATTTCCGGCGACTCGCGGACGTAGCGGCCGGCGCGCACCTGGAAGGATTCGTAGGTCAGCTGCTTGAATTCCTGCTCGCGGCCCAGTTCGGAAAGGAATTCCTGGTGGGCGTGCAGGCGCGCCTCGATGGTCCGCTCGGCCCAGTGCATGTCGGCTTCCAGCGCCGAACGGGCGGTATCGAGTTCGCGCCACTGGAGCAGCGCGGTGAGGACGAGCATGGCCAGCGCGAAGATGCCGATCGCTACATAAGGCGCCAGCCAGAGCCGGGTTTGCTTGGGCTGCGGGGAAGGAAGACGCATGAGCATGGGCAAATTCTTCGCTTCCGGCGATGC
>SSSX01000512.1 GCA_015657735.1 Zoogloeaceae bacterium | reverse complement strand
CTGCCGCCGCCCGCTTTCGCTGACCACCACCCGCGTCGGCCGCACGCCCCGCTCCAGCGCCACGCCGAGCACGTGGGCGCCGTCGAGGAGCGTCTCGCCACTCGTCCGCCGCGCCCGCGCCGAGGTGGCAAGGGCGTGCAGATGCTTGACGGTCGGGTTGTCGCGGGAGGTGATCTGTTTCAAGGTTCAAAAAGCCAGGCCAAGGGTGGCCAGCAGCACGGTGAAGGCACCAAGGGCCAGGTTGAAAGTGACCCGCTGGCGAATCCGGTTGAGCGCCTGCGCACCGACCGCCCAGCTGCCGGCCGCCACCGCCTGCTGCAGCGCCCGCCACGGCCCGAACCAGATGCTCGCGAAGACGCCGGTCATCACCAGCCCGGCCGCCGCCATCAGATGCCACGGCCACGGCGCGCGGGCGAAGCCGATTTCGAGCAGCATCGCAAAGCCGGAGACGACGGTCGCCCCGACCGCCAGCCAGACGATCGGAAAGAAGCGCCCGAGCACCCGCCGCCACAAGCCGAGCCGCTCGGCCGGCGCCAGTTCGAGGGCCGCCGGACGCAGGCAGAAATGCGCGAAACTCATGCCGCCGACCCACACGATGACGCCGGCCAGGTGTACGAACAACAAAAAGTGATGCAGCTTCACGGGCGCTCCTCAGTCGGTCCACAGCGGCGGGTTGGCGATCACGTCACGCACCGGACCGAAACTCGTCCGGTAGATTTCGCAGGCGCCGTGAAGGCGCAGCGCGGCCAGATGCGCCGCGGTCGGGTAGCCCTTGTGACCGGCAAGGCCGTACTGCGGGTAACGCCGGTCGAGTTCGCGCAGCAGCGCGTCCCTCGCGGTCTTGGCGAGGATCGAGGCCGCCGAAATCTCGGGCACCAGCGCATCGCCCTTGACGACCGCTTCGCAGGGCAGCTCGAGGCGCGGACAGCGGTTGCCATCCACCTGCACCCGGCTCGGCACGACGGTCAGCCCGGCCACCGCGCGCTGCATCGCCAGCAGCGTGGCGTGGAGGATATTGAGGCGGTCGATCTCCTCGACACTGGCTTCGGCGACACACCACGCCAGCGCCTTCTCGCGGATTTCGAGCGCGAGTTTGTCGCGACGCTTCTCGCTGAGCTTTTTTGAATCGGCCAGACCGGCGATCGGCCGTGCCGGATCGAGGATCACCGCCGCCGCGACCACCGGCCCGCACAGCGGCCCGCGCCCGGCCTCGTCGACGCCGCACAGGCGTTCCATCAGCGCCGCCCGCGCAGGTACGGCAGGATCGCCGCCGCGGCCCGGCTGGCGGTGTCCTGGCGGAGCTGCAGGTGCATGTCGGTAAAGATCCCGACGGCCTCGTCCCGGCGTGTCTTGTCGGCCAGCCAGCCGTCCAGCGCGTCGGCCAGGGCCTGCGGCGTGGCGGCATCCTGCAGCACTTCGGGCACCACTTCGCGCCCCGCCAGCACGTTGGGCAGGCCGACCCACGGCAGATAGGCCAGGCGGCGCATCAGCCGGTACGACCACTTGCCGATCTTGTAGGTGATGACCATCGGACGCTTGAGCAGCGCCGCCTCGAGGGTCGCCGTGCCGCTTGCCACCAGCACCACGTCGGCGGCGGTCATCGCATCGACGGCATGCCCGAACAGGATGCGGATCGGCAGGTCGAGGTTGGCATGGCGGCGCAACGCGTCTTCGAACAGCAGGCGCGTCTCGCGGGTGGCCAGCGGCACCAGGAAGCAGGCGGCCGGATGGCGTTCGTGGAGAATCGCCGCGGTGGCGATGTAGGTGTCGGCCAGGTTGCGCACTTCGGACTGCCGGCTGCCCGGCAGCAGGGCGAACACCGGCCCGTCGTCGGAAATCTGCAGCATCTCGCGGGCGCCCGCCCGGTCCGGCTGCAGCGGAAAGACATCGGCCAGCGGATGGCCGACGTAGCTCACCGGCACGCCGGCCGACTGGTAGAGCTCGGGCTCGAACGGAAACAGGCACAGCATGTGGCTCACCGCACGGGCGATGCCTTTGATCCGCCCCCGCCGCCAGGCCCAGATCGACGGACTGACGAAATGGATCGCCGGAATCCCGCGCGCCTTGAGGCGCCGCTCCAGCCACAGGCTGAAGTCGGGGGCGTCGACGCCGATGAAGGCCGCCGGCGGATCGGCGAGCAGACGGTCACGCAGGCTGCGGCGGATGGCGGAGAGTTCCCGGTAATTCTTCAGCGCATCCACATAGCCATGGACCGACAGCTTTTCGGCCGGCCACCAGCTGCGGAAGCCTTCGGCCTCCATCTTCGGGCCGCCGATGCCAAAGAACTCGGCATCCGGCAGATGACGCTTGAGCGCCCGGATCAGGTGACTGGCAAGGAGGTCGCTGGAAGCCTCGCCAGCCACCATGGCGATGCGCAAACCCATGGATCAGCGAACAATGCCCCGCCCGGAGTCGGCGATGAAGTCGGAAAACTGCTGCAGTTCGGGAGCGGCGGCGGCGGCTTCGGCGATCTGCCGGCGCGCCTCGTCGAGCGACAGTCCGTTGCGATAGAGCGTCTTGTAGGCGCGCTTGATGGCGGCGATGCCGTCACTGCTGAACCCCCGCCGCTTCAGGCCTTCGCTGTTGATGCCATGCGGCGCCGCCGGGTTGCCCGAAACGGTGACGAACGGCGGCAGATCCTGCAGCAGCACGGTGCCGACGCCACAGAAACTGTGAGCCCCGACCCGCACGAACTGATGCACGCCGGTAAAACCGCCGAGGATCGCCCAGTCGCCGACCGTCACGTGCCCGGCCAGGGTCGCGTTGTTGGCGAAGATCGTGTTGTTGCCCACGTCGCAGTCATGGGCGACATGGACGTAGGCCATGATCCAGTTGTCGTTGCCGACGCGGGTCAGGCCGCCGTCCTGCACCGTGCCGGTGCTGAAACTGCAGAATTCGCGGATGGTGTTGCGGTCGCCGATCTCGAGGCGGGTCGGCTCGGCGGCATACTTCTTGTCCTGCGGCTCGGAGCCGATCGAGCAGAACTGGAAGATGCGATTGTCGCGGCCGATCGTGGTGTGGCCTTCGACGACCACGTGGGCCGCGATCGTCGACCCGGCGCCGATCTCCACATGCTCCCCGATGACCGCATACGGCCCCACCTGAACGCCTTCGGCAAGGCGCGCGCCCGGATGGACGATGGCTGTCGGATGAATGCTCATCGTTTGATCGCGCACATGAATTCGGCTTCGGTCGCCACCTCGCCGGCCACCTTGGCCACGCCCTTGAACTTCCAGATGTTGCGGATGGTGCGGACGATCTCGGCCTCGAGGATCAACTGGTCGCCGGGCACCACGGGACGCTTGAAGCGCACGTTGTCCACCGACGCAAAATAGACCATCGCATCGGCGTCGGGCACCGTGCCTTCGGTCTTGAAGGCCAGCACCGCCGCGGCCTGGGCCAGCGCCTCGATGATCAGCACGCCAGGCATCACCGGGCTGTGGGGAAAGTGGCCGGGAAAGAACGGCTCATTGACGGTCACGTTCTTGAGGCCGACGACACGCTTGCCTTCTTCCAGTTCGAGGATGCGATCCACCAGGAGGAAAGGATAGCGGTGGGGAATGTATTTCTTGATTTCGTTGATGTCGATGATGCTCATGATTCCCTTTCCTCACGATTCCTTGGCCGCCAGCCGTTTTTCAAGCTCGCGTACGCGCTCCGCCATCGCGTCGAGACGACGCAGGTGAGCAAAATTCCTGACCCAGTCGGCATGCGACTGCAGCGGGATCAAGGACGTATAGACCCCCGCCTTGTCGATCGACTTGGTAACGTTGGTATCGGCCGACACGGTCACGTCGTCGGCCACTTCGAGGTGACCCGAAAAGCCGGCCTTGCCGCCGACCATGACCCGCTTGCCCACCGTGGTGCTGCCGGCCATCCCGGCCATCGCCGCCATGATCGTATCGTCACCGACACGGCAGTTGTGGGCCACGTGGATCAGGTTATCGAGCTTGACGCCGTTGCCGATCACCGTGTCTTCCAGCGCGCCGCGGTCGATCGTGGTGTTGGCGCCGATTTCCACATCGTCACCGATGAGCACGCGGCCGATCTGCGGAATCTTCACCCAGTGCCGGTCGGCGTCACGGGCGAAGCCCAGCCCGTCGGCGCCGATGACGGCGCCGGAATGAACGATCGCACGGGCGCCGAGCACGCAACCGTCGTAGATCTTCACGCCGGCATGGAGCAGCGAACCGGCCCCCAGGCGGACGCCGTCGCCGAGCACGCAGCCTGGTCCGATCACGCAGTTTTCGCCGATTTCGCAGCCTTCGCCGATCACCGCCTGCGGCCCGACCGACACCGAAGCCGGCACCACGGAGGCCACGACGGCCGCCGGATGGGCACCCGGGGCCGGTCGCTTCGGCGGGTTGAACAGCTGCGCCGCGCGGGCGAAGTACAGGTAGGGATCAGGCGTCAGGATGCGGGGCCGGTCGGTGAGACCGGCT
>SSSX01000511.1 GCA_015657735.1 Zoogloeaceae bacterium | reverse complement strand
GGTGAACTTGCCGAGGTTGCGCAGACGCTCTGCCATCAGGAAGGTGATGACGGGCCAGCCGACGAGGAAGCCGATCGCATAGATCAGGCCGTCGTAGCCGTTGGCCATCACCGCGGCGGAAATACCCAGGAAGGACGCGGCGGACATGTAGTCGCCGGCGATCGCCAGGCCGTTCTGGAAGCCGGTGATGCCACCGCCGGCGGTGTAGAAGTCGGCCGCCGACTTGGTCTTGGAGGCAGCCCACTTGGTGATGAACATCGTGCCGGCGACGAAGACGCCGAACATGGTGATCGCGGTCCAGTTGGTGGCCTGCTTTTCAGCCTGGCCGAGGTCGGCGCCGGCAGCAAGGGCGGCAGCGGAGGCCAGCAGGGCCACAAGGCCGAGGAACAGTTTGGAAGTACGCATCACTTGGTGGCCTCCTTGATGACCTGAGCCTTCAGATCGTCGAATTCGGTGTTGGCACGGCGGATGTAGATCCCGGTAATGATGATGGTGAACAGAATCACGCCGACACCGATGGGAATCCCGATCGAGGTCACGCCCGCACCCGTCTTCTGGGCGAGGAAGTCCTTGTTGAAGGCCACCAGCAGGATGTAGCCGTAGTATACGACCATCATCAGGGCGGTCATGATCCAGCCGTACGCATTGCGCTTGGAGATCAGCTCCTGGTATTTCGGATTTGCGCGGATGCGGTCGCCGAGTTCGTCTCTCATATCTCTCCTCCTCTTCGAATGAACCTCGCAAGGAACCGGCAGGCTCCTTTAAGGGTAGAGGGAAGGTACCGGGGCAGTCTTACGGTGAACTTACGTTTGATTCCCGCTGAGACGGCACCTCAACAAACAGCGCAAAGTGCAGTGCACAAAAAGGAAAACCCTGCCGGAGCAGGGTTTTCCTTGGTGCAGCGGACCTCCGGGGGAGGCGCCGGACAGGGGAATTACATGCCCATGCCCATGCCGCCCATGCCGCCCATGCCGCCCATGTCGGGCATGCCGCCGGCCGGCTTGTCTTCCGGCAGCTCGGCGACCATGCAGTCGGTGGTGAGCATCAGGCTGGCCACGGACGCCGCGTTCTGCAGCGCGGTGCGGGTCACCTTGGTCGGATCGAGGACGCCCATTTCGACCATGTCGCCGTAGACGTCGGTGGCGGCGTTGTAGCCGAAGTTGCCGGCACCTTCGACGACCTTGTTCACCACGACGGAAGCTTCGGCGCCGGCGTTGTCGACGATTTCGCGCAGAGGCTGTTCCATGGCGCGCAGGACGATGGTGATACCGGCGTCCTGATCGTGGTTCTCGCCCTTCAGGCCGGCCAGGTTGGCGCGGGCACGCAGCAGGGCCACGCCGCCGCCGGGGACGATGCCTTCTTCAACGGCGGCACGGGTGGCGTGCAGCGCGTCTTCGACGCGGGCCTTCTTTTCCTTCATTTCGACTTCGGTGGCAGCGCCAACCTTGATCACGGCCACGCCGCCGGCCAGCTTGGCCACGCGTTCCTGCAGCTTTTCGCGGTCGTAGTCGGAGGTGGCTTCCTCGATCTGCACGCGGATCTGCTTGACGCGGGCTTCGATGCGCTCGGCAACGCCGGCGCCGTCGATGAGGGTGGTGTTTTCCTTGCCCACTTCGATGCGCTTGGCCTGGCCCAGATCGGCCAGCGTCACTTTTTCCAGCGTCAGGCCGACTTCTTCGGCGATGACCTTGCCGCCCGTCAGGATGGCGATGTCTTCCAGCATGGCCTTGCGACGGTCACCGAAGCCGGGCGCCTTGACGGCCACGACCTTCAGGATGCCGCGGATGGTGTTGACCACCAGCGTCGCCAGGGCTTCGCCT
>SSSX01000510.1 GCA_015657735.1 Zoogloeaceae bacterium | reverse complement strand
GCTGTTCTTCATGCCCGGCGTCGACCGCCGCACCGTCACCTCGCTGTGGACGCCCAACACCCGGGCGGTGCAGATCACCGAAGAGGGGATGAAGGCCGAGGACGTGATCGGCGGCGACGTGACGGTCAAGTCGCTGACTCCCGACAACATCGCCGGCATCCGCGAACGGGCCGTGATCGGCGGCTTCATCGGCAGCCTGGTCGCCAACGACGGTTCCGGCGCGATGGTGGTGGCCGAACTGGCCGACCCCGATCCGGCCACCGGCAAGCGTCTGGACTACTTCGAGTTCAGCCGCAAACTCGAAGAGGAAGTCCGCGACAAGTTCGCCGACGCCGACACCAACGTCCGCATCATCGGCTTCGCCAAGCAGATGGGCGACATCTCCGAGGGCGCCACCAGCGTCGTCGAGTTCTTCGCGCTGGCCTTCCTGCTCACCGCCGCGGCGGTGTACTGGTACACCCGCTCGTGGGTGCTCACCTTCCTGCCGCTGGCCTCGTCGCTGGTCTCGGTGGTGTGGCAGTTCGGCACCATTACCCTGCTCGGTTTCGGCCTCGATCCGCTGGCGGTGCTGGTGCCCTTCCTGGTGTTCGCCATCGGCGTGTCGCACGGCATCCAGCAGGTGAACTACATCGCCAAGGAAGTCATCAACGGTGCCGACGGCTTCACCGCCGCCACCCGCAGCTTCACCGGCCTGCTGGTGCCCGGCACGCTGGCGCTGATCACCGCCTTCGTGGGTTTCGCCACGCTGGTGCTGGTGCCGATCCCGATGATCCGCGAGCTGGCCATCACCGCCTCGGTCGGCGTGGCCTACAAGATCGTCACCAACCTGATCATGCTGCCGGTGCTGGCCAGCTTCTTCACCTTCGACAAGAACTTCGTGGCCCGCGCCAGCAAGGTCGAGGGCATGCGCAACCGCCTGATGGCCGGCCTCGGCGTGCATATCGCCAACCCGCGCAACGCCTTCATCGGCACCGCGGTGTGCCTGGTGCTGCTGGTCGTGTCGGTGTGGCAGAGCCAGGGCCGCCATGTCGGCCACGTGCTGCCGGGCGCGCCCGAGCTGCACAACGACTCCCGCTACAACCAGGACGTCGAAGCCGTGGTGAGCCGCTTCGGGCTGGGCCTCGACATGCTCACGGTGGTCGTCGAGACGCCCAAGGACGGCTGCTACAAGCACGAAGTGATGGCCTACGCCGACCGCCTGACGTGGTATCTCGCCAACGTTCCCGGCGTGCTGTCCACCCAGTCGCTGCCGACCCTGACCAAGCTGGCGGCCTCCGGCGTCAATGAAGGCAACCCGAAATGGGCGTCGCTGCCGCAGGAGGAGCTGACCCTCGGCGAAGCGGTACGCCAGGTGCCGGAAGGCCTGCGCCTCTACAACGCCGACTGCACCCTGCTGCCGGTCAACCTCTACCTCACCGACCACAAGGCCAGCACCATCAAGGAAGTGGTGGCGGCGGTGAAGAGCTACCGCGACGCCAACCCCTTCCCGGGCGTGACGGTGCGCCTCGCCAGCGGCAACGCCGGCGTGCAGGCCGCCACCAACGAGGTGGTGGAGCATTCCGAGCTGCCGATGATGCTCTATGTGTACGCCACGATCCTGATCCTGGTGTTCCTGGTGTATCGCGACTGGCGCGCCATGATCGCCTGCTGCGTGCCGCTCACGCTGGCCACCTTCCTCGGCTACTGGTTCATGAAGTCGCTGGACATCGGCCTCACCGTGGCAACGCTGCCGGTGATGGTACTGGCGGTAGGTATCGGCGTGGATTATGCCTTCTATATCTACAACCGCCTGCAGATGCACCTGTCCCACGGCGAGGACATCGTCACCGCCTTCAAGCAGGCGCTGCGCGAAGTCGGGGTGGCCACCGTGTTCACCGCCGTGACCCTGTCCATCGGGGTGGCCACCTGGTCGTTCTCGGCCCTCAAGTTCCAGGCCGACATGGGCATGCTGCTGACCTTCATGTTCATGGTGAACATGATCATGGCGATCACCCTGCTGCCCGCCCTGGCCGTGATGATCGACGTGCTGATTCCGCGGCGCGGACCGGTCAAGGCCCCCCTGATGATGCATTGATGGAGACCCACGCATGAAACCGAAACTCACTGCGGGCCTCGCGCTGCTGGCCAGCCTGACTGCCGGCATCGTGCTGGCCGCCGCGCAGGCCGCCCCCGCCCCGGCGGGCGAGGTGCCCGCCATGAGGCCCGGCTCGCCAGCCGCGCCAGCCTGGTGTCGGTCGCCGCCGCCGGCGACGCCTACGTGGCCGTCGGCGACTACGGCACGATCGTCCGCTCCCGCGACGGCGGCAAGACCTGGCAACAGGCCGCGGCGGTGCCGGTCAGCGGACTGCTGACCGCCGTCAGCTTCGCCGATCCCAAAAACGGCTGGGCGGTCGGCCACGGCGGCATCATCCTGGTGACCCGCGACGGCGGCGAAACGTGGGCGATCCAGCACACCGCCGACGGCAAACCGGTGCTGCTCGGCGTGCACTTCACCGACGCCGACCACGGCTATGTGGTCGGCGCCTACGGCACCGCCATGCTGACCGCCGACGGCGGCAAGACCTGGGAGCCGATGCCGGTGGGCGAAGGCCGGGATGCCGACCTGCACCTCAACCACGTGTTCTCCGGGCCCGACGGCCTGCTGGTTGCCGTCGGCGAAAGCGGCAGCGCCTTCCGCTCGAAGGACGGCGGCCAGCACTGGACGCGCCTCGCCACCGGCGTCAGCGGCTCGCTGTGGAGCGGCCTGCAACGCAAGAGCGGCCAGCTCCTGCTGCTCGGCATGAGCGGCAAGGTGCTCGAAAGCACCGATCAGGGCGAGCACTGGACGGTGCTCGAAACCGGCACCACCCAGGCCCTCACCGGCGGCGTCGAGAAAGCCGACGGCCATCTCGTGCTGGTCGGTACCGGCGGCGCCACCGTCACCGACCAGGACGGCCGGCTCGTCACCGCGGTTCGCGACGACCGGCAGAACCTGTCGGCCGTCGCCGCCAGCGGCAGCGGCCTGATCCTGCTCGGCCAGAATGGCCTGATCCAGGACCCTCCAACCCATTGAGCAGAAGGAAACAAGCATGCTGGAAAGACTGATTGGCCTGCTGCGCGGCGAAGTGCAGGCGGAAGCCACCGAGCAGGGGCCCTTCGAGCGCCGCCTGATCGCCGTGGCGGCGCTGCTGCTGGAAACCATGTACGTGGATCGCTCGGCCTCCGACGTCGAGCAGCAGGCCGTCAAGCGACTGCTGATGGCCCGTTTCCAGCTCCCGCCCGAGCGCGTCGAACAACTGCTCGGCATCGCCGAGGTGCGCTACGCCGAGGCCCTCGACGACTGGGAATTCGCCGAGGCCGTGCGGGTCGGCTTCGATCTGGCCGATCGCCAGGAAATCCTCGCCATGCTCTGGGAAGTCGCCTACGTCGACGGCCTCGAGAAGCTCGAGGGCCGCCTCATGAAACGCCTCGCCGCCCAGCTTGAACTCAGGACGCCGTCGCCATCGCCCGGGCCACCGCCAGTACCCGCGCCGGCGTCATCCGCGGCATCCCCGACGAATGCTGATCACCGCTTACACCCACCCCAAGACCGATACAAGGAGACACCATTCATGAAGACTTTCCACGGCATTTCCCTGAGTGAAGGCACCGCGGCCTTTCTTGCCCGTCCCCAGCGCATGCTGATCGGCGGCGCCCGCGTCGAGGCCGTGAGCGGCGCCACGCTGCCCGTCGTCGACCCCGCCAGCGGCGAAGCCTTCTGCCAGGTTCCCGCCGGGGATGCCGCCGATATCGACCGCGCGGTAGCCGCCGCGCGGCACGCCTTCGAGGCTGGCGAGTGGCCCCGCATGCGCCCGATCGACCGCGAACGCCTGCTGCTGCGCCTCGCCGACCTGCTCGAAGCCAACGCCCAGGAGCT
>SSSX01000509.1 GCA_015657735.1 Zoogloeaceae bacterium | reverse complement strand
CCGCCGTTGGGATTGACCCGCGCTTCGTCGTCGGCCAGGCCCAGGTCGCGCAGCACCGCAAGGCCCTGGGCGGCGAAGGCTTCGTTGAGCTCGATGACGTCCATCTGGTCGAGGCTGAGGCCGGTCTTGGCGAGCACCTTCCTGACCGCCGGCGCCGGGCCGAAGCCCATGATGCGCGGCAGCAGGCCGGCGGTGGCCATCGCCACGACGCGGGCCTTGGGCGTCAGGCCGTGACGGCCGGCGGCTTCTGCGGAGGCCAGCAGCAGCGCGCAGGCCCCGTCGTTGACGCCGGAGGCGTTGCCGGCGGTCACCGACAGCTCGGGGCCGTTGACGCCCTTCAGCTTGGCGAGCATTTCGAGCGTGGTTTCGGGGCGCGGGTGCTCGTCGGCGCCGAAGACGACCGGATCGCCCTTCTTGCGCGGGATTTCGACCGGCACCAGCTCGTCGGCGAAGCGGCCGGCGGCGTGCGCCGCGGCCCAGCGCTGCTGGGAGCGCAGCGCGAAGGCGTCCTGGTCGGCGCGCGACACGCTGAACTCCTCAGCCACGTTGTCGGCGGTCTGCGGCATCGAGTGGACGTCGTAGAGCTTCTTCATCAGCGGATTGACGAAGCGCCAGCCGATGGTGGTGTCGTAGATCGCCGCGCTGCGCGAGAAGGCCGACTCGGCCTTGCCCATCACGAACGGGGCGCGGGACATGCTTTCGACGCCGCCGGCGATCATCAGCCCGGTTTCGCCGGACTTGATCGAGCGGGCGGCGAGACCCACCGCATCCATGCCCGAACCGCACAGGCGATTGACCGTGGTACCGGGCACATCGACCGGCAGGCCGGCCAGCAGGCCGGACATGCGCGCCACGTTGCGGTTGTCCTCGCCGGCCTGGTTGGCGCAGCCGTAGATGATGTCCTCGACGGCCGCCCAGTCCACCTGCGGGTTGCGGGCCATCAGGGCCTTCAGCGGAACGGCGCCGAGGTCGTCCGCGCGGACGCTGGCCAGGGTGCCGCCGTAGCGGCCGATGGGGGTGCGGATGGCGTCGCAGATAAAGGCATCGGTCATGCTTCATTCCTTCCAAATGAGTTCGACTGAGCGTGCGCAGGAATCGTCGCGCGCAGGCCCGCGGTCGCAACGCGGCGCGGCGCTGTACTGGCGTACAGCGGGCACCGGAATTGCGGGATCGGGGCGCGCAGCAGATTCATGCGCATGCTCACAGTTGCTTCGGACGATCGTCGATGACCCGGCGGGCCTTGCCGGTCTGGGTGCGCGGGATGGTGTCGAAATCCATCACCCTGACCTTCGTCGAGATGCCGATGATGGTCTTGATGTGCTGCTGGAGCTGGCGGCCGATCTCCTCGACCGTCGCGCGGGGCAGCTTGCCCGACAGCTCGCGCTGAACCTCGCAGCGGATCTCGACGTTGTCCATGTGGCCCTCGCGGGACAGCACGATCTGGTAATTGCCGGTCAGGCGCTGGTCGCGCAGGATCTGCTCCTCGATCTGGGTCGGGAACACATTCACGCCGCGCACGATCAGCATGTCGTCCGAGCGGCCGGTGATGCGGTCCATGCGGCGGAACGAACGGGCGGTCGGCGGCAGCAGGCGGGTCAGGTCGCGGGTGCGGTAGCGGATGACCGGGAAGGCTTCCTTGGTCAGCGAGGTGAACACCAGTTCGCCCTCTTCGCCGTCGGGCAGCACTTCGCCGGTCAGCGGGTCGATGATTTCGGGGTAGAAGTGGTCTTCCCAGATCACCGGGCCATCCTTGGTCTCGATGCATTCGCAGGCCACGCCGGGGCCCATGACTTCGGTCAGGCCGTAGATGTCGATGGCGTCGATGCCGAGCTTGCGCTCGATCTCGGCGCGCATGCCCTGCCCCCACGGCTCGGCGCCGAAGATGCCAAT
>SSSX01000508.1 GCA_015657735.1 Zoogloeaceae bacterium | reverse complement strand
GGCTCCGACCTGGCGGCGGTCCGCACCCGCGCCGAGCCGCGCGGCGACGGCAGCTACGCCATCACCGGCACCAAGATCTTCATCACCTGGGGCGAACACGACATGGCCGAGAACATCGTCCACCTCGTGCTGGCCCGCCTGCCCGACGCCCCCGCGGGCGTGAAAGGCATTTCCCTCTTCATCGCGCCGAAGTTCCTCGTCAATGCCGACGGCAGCCTCGGCGAGCGCAACGACCTGGTGTGCGCCTCCATCGAACACAAGATGGGCATCCATGCCAGCGCCACCGCGGTGATGTCCTTCGGCGACAAGGGCGGCGCCACCGGCTATCTGGTCGGCGAGCCGAACCGCGGCCTCGAATACATGTTCACGATGATGAACCACGCCCGCCTCAACGTCGGCCTCGAAGGCGTGGCGATCTCCGAGCGCGCCTACCAGCAGGCGCTGGGCTACGCCCGCGAGCGGGTGCAGGGCAAGATCATCGGCGACAAGTCCGGCGACAAGAAGCCGATCCTGCACCACCCGGACGTGCGTCGCATGCTGATGGACATGAAGTCGCGCAC
Organism: Zoogloeaceae bacterium; assembly: GCA_015657735.1. Classification (GTDB taxonomy): domain Bacteria; phylum Pseudomonadota; class Gammaproteobacteria; order Burkholderiales; family Rhodocyclaceae; genus Zoogloea. The sequence goes on along the minus strand of SSSX01000508.1, from coordinate 13,339 downwards.
CGAAGCGAGCCGCGCCATCGCCTACTACGTGGCCGGCTGCATGGACCGCGCCAAGTCGAGCCCCGACGCCGACGTGCGCAAGGCCAACCAGACCCGCCTCGAACTGCTCACCCCGGTGGTCAAGGGCTGGTGCACCGAAACCGCCCAGGGCGTGACCTGGAACGGCATCCAGGTGCACGGCGGGATGGGCTTCATCGAGGAAACCGGCGCCTGCCAGCACATGCGCGACGCCCGCATCACGACGATCTACGAAGGCACCACCGCCATCCAGGCCAACGACTTGATCGGCCGCAAGACCGCCAAGGAAGGCGGCATCAGCATGAAGGTGCTGCTGGCCGACATCGCCGAAACCGCGGCGGCGCTGCGCGGCTCGGACAACCCGGATCTGAAGGTGCTGGCCGACGGCCTCGGCAACGGCATCGCCGCCCTCGACGAAGCCACCGCCTGGCTGCTCGCCAACTACGACGCCACCCCGCAGGCCGCCGCGGCCGGCTCGGTGCCCTTCCTCAAGCTGACCGGCACCGTCGTCGGCGGCTGGCTGATGGCCCGCGCGGCGCAGATCGCCGCCGGTCGTGTGGACGGCGCCGACGGCGACTTCTACAAGGCCAAGCTGGTCACCGCCCGTTACTTCGCGCTGCACGTGCTGCCCGAGGCCAATGCCTACCGGGACGCCATCGTGAATGGCGCCGAAGCCGTGCTGGCCCTTGACGAGGCGCTGTTCTAAGCCACCTTCCCGCCGGGGCGAAGCGGATTCGCCCCACACAAAAAATCGGAGACAGCAGCAATGACGACGCGTGACGCGATGGAATACGACGTGGTGATCGTCGGCGCCGGCCCCTCGGGGCTGGCGACGGCGATCCGCCTGAAGCAGCTGGCCGCCACGGCCGGCAGCGAGCTTTCGGTGTGCGTCGTCGAAAAGGGCTCCGAGGTCGGAGCGCACATCCTGTCCGGGGCGGTGATCGAGCCACGGGCGCTGGAAGAACTCTTCCCCGACTGGCGGGAGCGCGGTGCGCCGCTCAACACCGCCGTCAACGAGGACCGCTTCCTGTTCCTCACCACCGAAAAGGCCTACAAGCTGCCGACGCCGCCGCAGATGCACAACGACGGCAACTACATCGTCAGCCTCGGCAACGTGGTGCGCTGGCTCGGCCAGCAGGCCGAGGAACTGGGCGTCGAAATCTACCCCGGCTTTGCCGCCGCCGAAGTGCTCTACCACGCCGACGGCTCGGTGAAAGGGATCGCCACCGGCGACATGGGTATCGAGAAGAACGGCGAACCCGGCCCCAACCACCAGCCCGGCATCGAGCTGCATGCCCGCCAGACGGTTTTCTCGGAAGGCTGCCGCGGCTCGCTGACCAAGGGCCTGCTCAGCAAATTCAACCTGCGCGACGGCGTCGATCCGCAAACCTACGGCATCGGCATCAAGGAGCTGTGGGAAGTCAGCCCCGAAGTCCATCAGCCCGGCCTGACCGTGCATACCGTCGGCTGGCCGCTGACCCGCGACGTCTACGGCGGCTCCTTCCTGTATCACCTCGAGAACAATCAGGTCGCCGTCGGCTTCGTGGTCGGGCTGGACTACGCCAATCCGCACCTGTCGCCGTACGAGGAATTCCAGCGCTTCAAGACCCACCCCGAGATCCGCAAATTCTTCGAAGGCGGCCGGCGCATCTCCTACGGCGCGCGGGCGCTCAGCGAAGGCGGCTTCCAGTCGGTGCCGCGGCTGACCTTCCCGGGCGGCCTGCTGGTCGGCGACACCGCCGGCTTCCTCAACGTGCCGAAGATCAAGGGCACCCACATGGCGATGAAGTCGGGCATCGAGGCCGCCGAGGCCCTGTTCGCCCACCTCGCCGCCGACGGCCAGAGCGGCAACGAGACGCTCGGCTACCCCGAGCGGCTCCGCCAGAGCTGGCTGTGGGACGAGCTGCATCAGGTGCGCAACATCCGCCCGAGCTTCCGCTGGGGGCTCTTCGGCGGCATCGCCTACAGCGCCCTCGACACCTTCCTGCTCAAGGGCCGCGCACCGTGGACCCTGCGTCACCACGCCGACCACAGCCAGTTGAAGAAGGCCTCGGAATGCGCGCCGATCGTCTATCCGAAGCCCGACGGCAAGATCAGCTTCGACCGCCTGTCGTCGGTCTTCATCTCGGCCACCAACCACGCCGAGGAGCAACCCTGCCACCTGCGCCTGAAAGACGCCTCGGTGCCGATCAGCACCAACCTGGCGCTCTACAACGCGCCGGAAACCCGCTACTGCCCGGCCGGCGTGTATGAAATCGTCGAGGACGGCAGCGGCCCGCGGATGCAGATCAACGCGCAGAACTGCCTGCACTGCAAAACCTGCGACATCAAGGATCCGACCCAGAACATCGACTGGGCGGTACCCGAAGGCGGTGGCGGCCCCAACTACCCGAACATGTAAGCCACCGGCCCAAGAAGCACACACACCACATCATCAACTGAGGAGGAAATCATGTCGGTAGACATCTACAAGAAAGTACGGGCGAATCCAAAATTCGCCGAACTGGAGGGCAAGCGCAGCCGCTTCGCGCTGCTCCTGACGGCCATCGTGATGGTCAGCTACTACGGCATGATGATGGTCGTCGCCTTCGCGCCCGACTTCATGCGCACGCCCATTTCGGCGGGTTCGACGCTGACCATCGGCGTGCCCGTCGGGGCCGTCATCATCATCGGCTCGTGGCTGCTGACCGGCTGGTTCGTCAGCCGCGCCAACGGCGAGTTCGACAGCATGAACAACGAAATCGTCCGGGAGGCCACCAAGTGAACGCACGTCATCTCTACGCCGCCCTCGCGGTCGTCCTCGCCAGCGGCACGGCCTTCGCCGCCGACGCCCTCGGCGCCGCCCAGAAGCAGCCGCTCAACCTGACCGCCATCGGCATGTTCTTCATCTTCGTCATGACGACGATGGGCATCACCTACTGGGCCGCCAGCCGGACCAAATCGACCGCCGACTTCTACACCGCCGGCGGCGGCATCACCGGCTTCCAGAACGGCCTCGCCATCGCCGGCGACTACATGTCCGCCGCCACGCTGCTCGGCCTGTCGGCGATGACCTTCTCGAAGGGTCTCGACGGCTTCATCTACGCCATCGGCTTCTTCGTCGGCTGGCCGGTGATCCTGTTCCTGATGGCCGAACGCCTGCGCAACCTGGGCAAGTTCACCTTCGCCGACATCGCCTCCTACCGCCTCGACCAGGGCACCATCCGCACCTTCGCCGCCTTCGGCTCGCTGACCGTGGTGTGCTTCTACCTGATCGTGCAGATGGTCGGCGCCGGCCAGCTCATCAAGCTGCTGTTCGGCCTCGACTACGCCACCGCGGTGGTCGTCGTCGGCGTGCTGATGGTGGTCTACGTCACCTTCGGCGGCATGATCGCCACCACCTGGGTGCAGATCATCAAGGCCTGCCTGATGCTGTTCGGCGGCACCGTGCTGCTCTTCCTGGCCCTCAGCCAGTTCGGCTTCAGCCTCGAAACCGCCGCCCAGAAGGCCGTCGAGGCGCACAAGGACGGCATCAAGATCATGGGCACCGGCTCGCTGATGGCTGACCCCGTCACCGCCGTGTCGCTGTCGCTGGGCCTGGTCTTCGGCACCGCCGGCCTGCCCCACATCATGATGCGCTTCTTCACCGTGCCGAACGCCAAGGAAGCCCGCAAGAGCGTCTTCGTGGCCAGCGGCTGCATCGGCTACTTCTTCATGGTGGTGTGCGCGCTGGGCCTGATGGCGATCGTCATCGTCGGCACCAACCCGGACTTCTACGAAGGCGGCAAGGTCGGCGGCAAGCTGATCGGCGGCGGCAACATGCCGGTGATGCACCTGGCCAAGGCGGTCGGCGGCAACCTGTTCCTCGGCTTCATGTCCGCCGTGGCCTTCGCCACCATCCTGGCGGTGGTTTCCGGCCTCGCGCTGGCCGGCGCCTCGTCCATCGCCCACGACATCTACGCCCGGGTGATCCGCAAGGGAACCGCCAGCGAAGCCGAAGAGATGCGCGTCTCCAAGCTGGCCACCATCGCCCTCGGCGTGGTCGCGGTGCTGCTCGGCATCCTGTTCGAGAAGCAGAACATCGCCTTCCTCGTCGGCCTGACCTTCGGCATCGCCGCCTCTGCCAACTTCCCGATCCTGATCCTGTCGATGTACTGGAAGGGTCTGACCACCCGCGGTGCGCTGCTCGGCGGTCTGGCCGGCCTGATCTCGGCGGTGACCTTCGTGGTGCTGTCGAAGGCCGTGTGGGTGGTCGTGCTGGGCAACCAGGAAGCCATCTTCCCGTACGAGCAGCCGGCCCTGTTCTCGATGCCGCTGGCCTTCTTCTTCACCTGGCTGTTCTCGGTGACCGACAGCAGCGCCCGCGCGCAGACCGACAAGTCGGGCTACGACGACCAGTACGTGCGTTCCCAGACCGGCATCGGCGCCGCCTCGGCCAGCGCCCACTGAGCGACCATCCGATCGTCTCCATCCTCCTAGCAGGGGATTTCACGGCGCCGCGAGGCGCCGTTTTTTCGGGCGCGCGGCCCGGACGATCCAGACCCAAAAAAAGAAGCCCCCGGCACCAACCGGGGGCTTCTTTTGCGTCGTGCGGCGCAAGTTTCAGCGGGCTGCGATCACTCCGCAGGCGATGCGCTTGCCGGAGTTGCCGGCCGGCTGCGACTTGTAGTCGTCCGGATCGGCATGCACGACGATCGCCCGGCCGAGGATCGCGGCCGGGTCGCCGCTCAGGCTGAGGCCGGCGACCTCCGCGTCGAGCGCCGCGTTGCCCTGGCCGTCGGCCACCAGATTGGGCAGATCGCCGGCGTGGTGATCGCCACGGGCGTGATGGCCGTGGGCCTTGGCCAGCGGGTTGAAGTGCCCCTTGGCCGACGAGGCGTCGGGCGCCGAGCAGTCACCGACCTCGTGGACGTGGAATCCGTGCTCGCCCGGCGTCAGGCCGCTGAGCCTGGCCGTCACTCGCAGGCCGGCCGGCGTCTTGTAGAAATCGACCGTGCCGCCAACCTGGCTGCCCGAGGCGGGCGCAATGGTCGCGCTGGCATCCGGACGATTCGGGGTGGTCGTGGCGCAGGCCGCCAGCAGCGCGGTGGCGGCGCAGGGCAGGACGATGCGGGAAAGGATGGGGGTCATCTCGGCTCCTCGGGTTGGGTGAACACAGGACTGACAGCTGACGACGAAAGTTCCGACACCTCGGATGGTCGGCGGCCACCCGGCCCGATTCTAGCCATCCTGCCATGGCGATGGCACAAAAAAACCCGGCATGTGCCGGGTTTTCTCGTGCGCCCGGGCCTGGCATCCGCCAGACCCGCATCGTCGGGGACTCAGGCCACCGGAACGATGTTGGCGGCCTGCTGGCCCTTCGGGCCGGTGACCACGTCAAAGGTCACGCGCTGGCCTTCGGTCAGGGTCTTGAAACCCTTGCCCTGAATGGCGGAAAAGTGAGCGAAAAGATCGTCACCGCCGTTTTCGGGGGTGATGAAACCGAAGCCCTTGGAATCGTTGAACCACTTCACGGTACCTGCAGCCATTTTGAACATCCTCAAAAAAACAAAAAAACAGGGAATTCCCCCAAACGAAAGGGCGAAACTCAAGAGGGCGGGGTGATGAAGGAAAGACTGCCGCAGGGCTTGCGGGTACCGAACCAGACAACAACAACACTACTTGAAGATCGCGAGGTCAGACTTTGCACTGTATCGGCCGGCAATGCAAACATTATTTGGCGCGACTGGCCCGTTTTGGCCGATCGCGCCGAAAACCCCGCCGCTGCGACAATCCACCGCAGCCCGCCGGCCCCGCCCGGCGCCGGATCGGCCGTCGCTTCGGCGATAATCGGCGGATGCCTTCGCCCGTCCGCCCCGAGTCGCGCCGATGTCCCGACCGCCCACTTCGACCGACGCCCTGCACCGCCTGATCGGCCTGCGCTGGCTGTCGATCGGCGCGATGCTGGGCGTGCTGCTGATCGTCCCGCGGCTGCTCGACATCCCGCTGCCGGGCCGCTCGCTGCTGCCGGTGGCGGCGGCGCTGGTGGTCATCAACGGGCTGTCGAGGTGGCGCCTGTCGCGCATCGCCGACGTGCGCGCCGCCGAGCTGTTCGGCCAGCTGTGCATCGACCTCGCCGCGTGGAGCGCCTTCCTGTATTTCACCGGCGGCGCCACCAACCCGCTGATCTCGCTGCTGCTGCCGCTCGTCGCGATCGGCGCGGCGACGCTGCCGGCCGCGTGGGCCTGGCTGCTGGCCGCCCTCGCGGTCACGTCCTACTCGCTGCTGTGGGATTTCAACGAACAGCTCGACATCTACGACTCGGGCCTCGCCGTGCATTGGCACCTGGCCGGCATGTGGCTGACCTTCGCCCTGTCGGCCGGCGTCATCGTCCGCTACGTGGTGCGCATGACCGCGGCGATCCGCAGCCGCGACCTGGCCCTCGCCGAAGCCCGCGAGGCCCGTCTGCGCAACGCGCGCATCGTGGCCCTCGGCAACCTCGCCGCCGGCGCCGCCCACGAACTCGGCACACCGCTCGGCACGATGGCCATCGTCGCCGGCGAACTGGCCCGCAACCCGGCCCTCGACGACGACACCCGCGCCGACGCCGAACTCCTGCGCACCCAGATCGCCCACTGCAAGACCATTCTCGGCGGTCTCACGCTGCGCGCCGGCAGCCTGCGCGCCGAAGGCGGCAGCACGCTGGCCGCCGACGCCTGGCTGGACGGCATCGCCGGCCGCTGGCGCAGCCTGCGCCCCCATGTTCCGCTCGCGGTACGCATCGACTGCGGCTGCCCGGCGCCACAGCTGGTCGCCGACGCCACCCTCGAGCAGGCCATCCACAACCTCATCAACAACGCCGCCGACGCCTGTGCCGCCGGCGTCGAATGCGAAGCCGGGATCGCCGGCACCGAACTCGTCGTGCGCGTCCTCGACCGCGGCGCGGGCATGCCCGCAGCGCTGCCGGCCGGCCGCGAGGCGATTGCCGGCCCCGGCGCCGGCCTCGGCATCGGCCTGCTGCTCGCCTTCGGCGCCGTCGAACGCTGCGGCGGCCGCATCGCTTTCGCGCCCCGCCCCGGCGGCGGCACCGTCGCCACCCTCAGCCTTCCGCTCTCGTCACTGCACCCATGAACCCGCCGGACGCCCCGCACATCCTCGTCATCGACGACGACCCCGCCTTCAACCGCGTGCTGACCCGCGCCCTCGCCCAGCGCGGCTTCACCGTCTTCGGCGCCGCCGACCCGGAAAGCGCGCTCGCCCTGGCGCACCAGCACGAGCCCGAATACGTCGTTCTTGACCTCAACATCGGCGGCAGCTCCGGTCTGCGCCTGATCGAGCCGCTGCTCGCCGCCAACCCCGACTGCCGCATCCTGGTGCTCACCGGCTACGCCAGCATCGCCACCACCGTCGACGCGATCAAGCTCGGCGCCACCCAGTACCTCGCCAAACCCGCCGACGTGGACGCGATCCTCAAGGCCCTCAACGCCACCGACGTGATCATCGACGACGGGCCCGCCGCCGGCCCGATGTCGGTCGATCGCCTGGAATGGGAGCACATCCAGCGGGTGCTGGGCGAAAACGACGGAAACATCTCGGCCACCGCCCGCGCGCTTAAAATGCACCGACGGACCCTGCAACGGAAACTGGCCAAGCGGCCGGTCAAGGAATGAAAGACAGCCACGCCCACACCGACGACCGCACCCGCCTCGACAAATGGCTGTGGGCGGCGCGCTTCTTCAAGCACCGCACGCTGGCCACCGAAGCCGTCGAAGGCGGCAAGGTGCAACTCAACGGCATCCGCGTCAAACCGGCCAAAGACGTCAAGGTCGGCGACCGCGTGGACATCCAGATCGCCGACAGCCGCTACACGGTGATCGTCACCGCCATCGCCGACAAGCGCGGCAGCGCCAGCGTCGCCCAGACGCTCTACGCCGAAACGGCCGACAGCAGCGCCGCCCGCGAACAGGCGCGCGAACAGCGCAAGCTTGCCGCCACGCCGGGCGCCGACCTCCACGGCCGCCCGACCAAGCGCGACCGCCGGCAGATGGGGCGTTTCACCGGCGGCTGAGTCACAGGCTGATCGCCAGCGCCAGCGGCAGGAACAGCACCGCCAGCACGTTGCCGATCAGCACCATCGAGGCGACCTTCTCGGGTTCCTGGTTGTAACGTTCGGCAAACATGTAGTTCAGCACCGCCGGCGGCAGCGCGCCAAACACCAGCAGGAGCGCCTGCTCCCGCGCCGGCAGCGGCACCAGCCAGATCAGCAGCGCCGACAGCACGAGGCCGATCGCCGGCCGCGCCAGCGCGCCGGCCACCCCGAGGCCGAGCGCCGAAATGCGCGACTCGCTGATGCGCACCCCGAGCGCGAACAGCATCATCGGAATCGAGATGTCGCCGAGCATCTTGATCGCCAGCATCGCCGGCTCCCACAGCTCGATGCCGGCGATGCCCACCGCCAGCCCGGCGAGGGTGGCGATCACCGACGGCACCCGCCAGACGCCCAGCAGCTTGATGTTGTGGTCGAGCAACCAGGCACCGAAGGTGAAGTGCAGCAGGTTCGACACCATGAACATCACCACCGCCGGCGCCAGCGCCGCGTCGCCGAAGGCCAGCACCGCCAGCGGCAGGCCCAGGTTGCCGCAGTTGTTGAACATCATCGGCGGCACGAAGGTCCGCGGCGCCACACCGCAAATCTTCGCCACGCCCCAGGCCAGCAGGCCCGAGCCGACCACCGCGACGAAGGTCGCACCGAGCAGCGGCAGGTATTCGGCGATGTGGAAGGACTTGTTGGCCAGCGCGCCGAACACCAGGGCCGGCACGAACACGTCCATGTTCAGTTTGTTGGCGTGGGAGAGATCCGGCCGCGCCCGCCGACCGACCAGAAAGCCGATGGCGGTGATGGCGAACAGCGGGAACAGGATCGAGACGATGCGCAGCAGCATGGCCGGAAGGAGGGAAGTTCCGGACGGACGCCGGTCGGACGGACATTGTAGAGCCGGCCCCGCAGGGCCGGCGTCGGGATTTTCCCGGAGGCGGGGCCAGGCGCCCCGCCGGGGTGGTCAGAGCACGTAGCGCGCCAGGTCTTCGCGCTGGGCCAGCACCTCGAGGCGGCTGTCCACGTATACGGCATCGATCTGCACCGTCCGCTCGCCGGCCTTGCCGGCCTCGAAAGCCAGTTCCTCGAGCAGCTTTTCCATCACCGTGTAGAGGCGCCGGGCGCCGATGTTCTCGGTCTTCTCGTTCACCTGGAAAGCGATCTCGGCGAGACGGCGGATGCCATCCGGCGCAAAGCGCAGCGTCACGCCGTCGGTGGCCAGCAGGGCTTCGTACTGGCGGGTCAGGCAGGCGTCGGTCTGGGTCAGGATGCACTCGAAGTCCTCGACCGACAGCGAGTCGAGCTCGACGCGGATCGGGAAACGGCCCTGCAGTTCGGGGATCAGATCGGACGGACGCGACAGATGAAAGGCGCCGCTGGCGATGAACAAGATGTGATCGGTCTTGATCATCCCGTACTTGGTGCTGATCGTCGTGCCCTCGACCAGCGGCAGCAGGTCGCGCTGCACGCCCTGGCGCGACACGTCGGCGCCATGGGCGTCGGAACGCGCGGCGATCTTGTCGATCTCGTCGAGGAACACGATGCCGTTCTGCTCGACCATCCGCAGCGCTTCGGTCTTCAGTTCCTCGTCATTGACCAGCTTGGCGGCCTCCTCGTCGGCGAGCAGCTTCAGCGCCTCGCTGATCTTCAGCTTGCGGGATTTCTTCTTTCCGCCGCCGAGGTTCTGGAACATGCTTTGCAGCTGGCCGGTGAGCTCTTCCATGCCCGGCGGGGCGAGGATTTCGGCGCTCATGCCGGGCGCCGTCACCTCGATCTCGACTTCCTTGTCGTCGAGTTCGCCCTCGCGCAGCCGCTTGCGGAATTTCTGGCGGGTCGCATTGTCTTCGGTGACCGCTTCGGAACCGAAGCCGACCGTCGGCCGCGCCGGCGGCAGCAGGATGTCGAGCACCCGGTCCTCGGCGGCATCCAGCGCCCGGTCGCGGCACTTCTTCATGGCCTGCTCGCGGTGCGACTTGATGGCGATTTCGACCAGATCGCGGATGATGGTATCGACGTCACGGCCCACGTAGCCGACCTCGGTGAACTTGGTCGCCTCGATCTTGATGAACGGCGCGTTGGCCAGCCGCGCCAGCCGGCGGGCGATTTCCGTCTTGCCGACCCCGGTCGGGCCGATCATCAGGATGTTCTTCGGGGTGATCTCGCTTTTCAGCGGTTCGGCCACCTGCGCACGGCGCCAGCGGTTGCGCAGGGCCACGGCCACCGCCTTCTTGGCGCGGGCCTGGCCGACGATGTGCTTGTCGAGTTCGGAGACGATCTCCGGCGGCGTCATCTGCGTCATGGTTTGAGCACTTCGATGGTATGGCAGTGGTTGGTGTAGATGCACAGGTCGCCGGCGATGGTCAGGGATTTCTTGACCACATCCTCGGGCGCCAGTTCGGTGTTCTCGACGAGGCCACGGGCGGCCGCCTGGGCATAGGCGCCGCCGCTGCCGATGGCCACGATGCCCTGCTCGGGCTCGAGAACATCGCCGTTGCCGGTGATGATCAGCGAGTTGTCCAGGTCGGCCACCGCCAGCATCGCTTCCAGGCGCCGCAGCGCGCGGTCGGTGCGCCAGTCCTTGGCGAGTTCGACGGCACTGCGAACGAGGTTGCCCTGGTGTTTTTCGAGCTTGGCCTCGAAGCGCTCGAACAGCGTGAAGGCGTCGGCCGTCCCGCCGGCGAAGCCGGCCAGGATGCGCTCCTGGTAGAGCTTGCGCACCTTGCGGGCGCTGGCCTTGATGACGATGTTGCCAAGCGTGACCTGGCCGTCGCCGCCGAGGGCCACGTGCCGGCCGCGCCGGACCGAGAGAATGGTAGTGCCGTGATATTGTTCCATCGAAGCGATGTGGGGACGAGAAAGGGAATTACAAGAACGGGCCGGCGGAAAATCCGGCCCGGCGCCGACAGCGTTCAGCCGCGCAGTTCGATGCGGGCGACCTGATGCAGGCCCATCACCTGCATCAGCGCGGCGACCATCGAGTTCACCCCGGTCAGCACGACCAGCCGGCCCTGCATGTGCAGCTGCGAAACGATGTTGAACAGCGTGCCGGCGGACACGAAATCCATGCGCCGCAGCCGGCTGCAGTCGATCTCGACCTTGGTCCGGTCGGCGGCGAAGGCGGTGATCTTGCGCAGCACCTCGGTCTGCGGCCCGACGATCTCGCCTTCCAGCACATAGACGCGGCTCATCGTCGCGTCGAGCGCATCCGCCCCGGTCTGGGTGATGGTGACGGCCGGCGGCGGCTCCCACGAGGGCGGAGATTCCTCGAAGGTCATCGCGTAGTCGACGGCGAGTTCTTCGAAACGCTCCTGCTGGTCGGTGTACTGCAGCACTTCGAGGAGCAGCAGCCAGAGGGTCTGGCCTTCGCGCGTGCCGCTCGTCACCAGCCCGGCGAGGACGTTGGCGAGATGGCCGGCGCCCGACAGCGCCAGTTTGATCTTCGCCCGGCGCAGCCCGCGGACGGCCCGCAGCAGGAGTTCGGCGCCGGCGTTGTCGACGCCGCGCAGGCGGCTCAGGTCGATGCGCAGGGCCCCGGCACGCATGCCGATCTGGATCAGCTGGGCGAACTGGCCGGCGGCCTGGCCGCCCAGATGGCCGGACAGGTTGACGGTCTGGACCTTCGGCTCGCCGCCACGGCTGACATGGGATGACAGATCCTGCCAGGCCGGCGGCGAACGTTCGAACTCGGTGGCATAGCTCAGGCTCAGCGCTTCGAAGGGCTCGCGCTGGCCGGTCAGACGCAGCAGGTCGAGGAGCATGGCCCACAGGTTGAAGCGGGCATCGACGCCGGCGATGGTGTCGAGCGCGCTCTCGAGCACCGCCCGGGCTTCGTCGTAGCCGCCGTTGGCGTAGAGGATGGCGGCTTCTTCGGCGGGAGGCGCCATTTCATCGACGCCTTCCTCGACATGCACCTTTTCGGCGCACTGGGCGAGGACGCGCTTCAGATCGCCACCGGCAATCGTGAAATCGAGGCTGGAGGTTTCGTTGCGGTTACCGGCCGGGCGTGGCCGCTGTGCCGAGGAAAGCGGCGCCGGTACGGCACCGGCGCTCGTCCGGGGACGGGGTGCAGGACTTCCGGCAGGCGCAGGCTTCTTGCCGAAAAACGGTAGCACCACTCGCTCACCCTCCCGCTGACATTTATACGATTGAATAGGATATCACTACATAAAGCATGTGCTTCGTGATTTACATCCGGTCATAAGTCACGCCCAATACCACGACCAGCGCGACAAAAAAGATCGCGCACACCGGGCCGAAAGGCTGATCCAGACCGAGCGCCACCACGAAGGCCAGGCAGTAGCCGGCCATCCCGGCCAGCGTCGCCAGCACCACCCCGGCACGCCAGCCGCGGCCGAAACGGAAGGCCAGCAGCGGCGGCACGAACACCAGCGCGAAGGCCGCCATCACGCCGAGACTGACCGTCGCCAGCGCCACCGCCAGGCCGGCGAGCAGGTCGAACAGCATCAGCCGCGGGCGTTCGTCGCGCCCCCGCGCCCGGTAGAACTCCGGAAAGAAGCGTCCCAGCAGCAGCGCCCGCGACAGCCGAGCGAGCAGCGGCAGAATCACCGCGCAGGCCGCGGCGGCGGCCAGCAGGTGGCCTTCGCCGGTGAAATACAGCTGGCCGTCGAACAGCGCATGGCCGGCCTGCTCGGCGAGCGGATGATTGGCCACCAGCAGCACGCCGCCGCCCCACGCGAGCAGCATCATCAGCGCGTAGGCACTGGCGCCGGCCCGCGCCGTCAGCCCCTTGACCAGCGCCGCCAGCAAGGCCGCCAGCACCCCGCCGGCGACCATCGGCCAGCCGCTCACCATCGCCAGCAACGCCCCCGCCGACGCCATCTGCGCAAAGGCCAGCGCCGCCAGCCATTCGTTGCGCAGGCGCAGATACATGCCGATCGACGGCAGCAGGCCGGCCAGCAGCAGGCCGGTGGCGAAGGGCACCCGAAACAGCGGATCGAACAGCAGATCGAAACTCATGCACCGACCTCCACGATCCGGGTGCACACCTCGTCGATCAGCCCGTGGTCATGGGACACGATGACGATCCCCTGCCCGGAATGGGCGTCGGCCAGCCAGTCGGACAGATAGGCGACGCCGGCCCGGTCGAGGTTGTTGGTCGGTTCGTCGAGCAGGATCAGGTCAGCCGGCACCGCCAGGCAGGCCCACAGGCGCAGGAACTGCAGCTGGCCGCCGGACAGGCGGTCGAGGCGCTCGTCGAGGCGGCCGGCCAGCCACGCCGGCAGGCCGGCCGGCGTGGCGCCGGTCATG